>NZ_AYTW01000028.1 GCF_002752635.1 Mesotoga sp. Brook.08.105.5.1 | reverse complement strand
CACAATCTTTTTTACATACTCTCAAGATCTCTGGACTTCTCTTCTCTTCGCTCTTCCGACCTCTTGCCTCTGACCTCAGGCTCTTCCCAACCAAAGGACGGGTCCATGATCAGGGACGAAGACTAAGGACGACTCTTCACAGCGTTCAGCGTTATATTGTAAGCAGCTCTTTCCCCGCTAAGCGGGCCTTGCGTCCCCGGATGCTTCTCCGGGCCTTGCGACCTAGCGTGATCTTCGCCAGCCTTGCGTCCGCCGATGTTCTTCGGCGCCTTGCGCCTGATCTTGAAGTGGTTTTCATCCCCGCGAAGCGGGCCTTGCGTCCCCGGATGCTTCTCCGGGCCTTGCGACCTGGCGTGATCTTCGCCAGCCTTGCGTCCGCCGATGTTCTTCGGCGCCTTGCGCCCGCCGATGCTCCTCGGCGCCTTGCGTCCACTGATGCTCCTCAGTGCAATGCGTCGCACCGAAGGTGGCATCACTTCCTGCCGAAGGCAGCCTTACGTCAAATGTTTTATTCCAGCCTCACCTCCTCATACACTCTCGGAATGTTTTTAGCCAATAACTAACTCTACCAGTTCCTTCCCGTCGAAAACTCTAATCAAGTGATTATTCGTGTCGGCTATGTACAACAGCCCGTTATAGTATTTGACATCGTTTGGCTCGAAAAGACCGAGAGTAGAGCACTTTTCTCCATCCAGGGTGCAGGTTCCCTCTCCCAGATTCTTGATCATCGTCTCAACACGCCTGATTCCCAGATCGATCTTTCTTATTGCGTGATTATAGGTGTCGGCAACGTACAGAAATCTATCATTACCGTAAATACCCAGCGGGTGCTGGAACAGAGCCCTTTGAAGAATCCCGTCGATATGACCGAATGAAAAGAGTCCGCTTCCTGCAACGGTGTGCACTTTTTCCGCTTCGAGATCTACATACCTTATCCCCGAAACCTCCGAATCGGCAACGTAAAGACTCTTTCCATCCAGGTAGATTCCACTGGGCTGAGCGAAATTCGCATCCTTTAGCGACCCGTCTTCAATGTTCTCGGCTCCGCTCCCTGCAAATGAACGAATTGAGTTCTCCTTCAAATCCAGCCTCCAGATCTGATGCATTCCGGCCATAGCGATATAGAGGTACCTTCCGTCTGACTGCAGATCCCATGGGGAGTTAAGCCGCGCCTTAGATGCTTCGCCGCTGTACTGCCAGCTGAATCCCTGAAAACCGTCGCCCGAGATCGTCCTTAATTTTCTTTCTCTCAAATCGGCTTTTCTGATTGCATGGTTCTCTGTATCGGCTATGAAGAGTACACCATCTGAATAGACCATGCCCTGAGGCCTGTTTAGTCGCGCCTCTTCGAAAGTTCCGTCTGCAAAGCCGCTACTTTGGCCTCCGATCTGATCGGTAACCTTTGCTTCAAAAGGAGAGGCAAGCTCCGTCACGAGTATTCGATCGTTGTTCGAATCGCTAATAAACATCGTTCTTGAATCCCCAAAAGCAATCTTCCCGGGAAATGAAAGAGTCGAATTTCTCTTGGATACATTCGGCGTAACCGGAATCCTCTCGTTGCTTAGAATCCCTCTCCTCATACCATCCTCGAGAGCTTTGGAAATCTCATTTGAGAGGTAATCTCGCTTGCCCTCGCCCGAGGTCTTTGACAAAATCTTTCCGTCAGGTCCTATCAGGACGTAGGACGGCCACGCGCGAACCACATACCTGTCCCAAAGGTAATACTCGTTGTCGATAAGAACGGGATGTTCTATTTCATAGCGCTCGACAGCGGCTCTGATATTCCTCTCTTCACGTTCATTCTCAAACTTCGCGGAGTGGACGCCGATAACGAGAAAAGGACTGTCATTGTACTTCTCTTCCAGCCACTTGAGGTCCGGGATCACATGAATGCAGTTTATGCAGCAGTAAGTCCAGAAATCAAACAGCACGACATACCCTTTGAGATCCTCTAGAGTCAAGGGTCGCTCTACATTTATCCACCTACCGGAAGACGGAAATTCGACTGCTTTTCCATACAAATCAATCACCTCTTTCCAGCTTTGACTGAGAATCGCAATAATTGGATCACATCGAGATTCTTCCAGCCTCGAACTCACTTGAAAAGTGCATAACATGTAGGAGAAAGGTAAGCACAGCAGGCGGTGTTCTATGCATTAGATAGGATTGCGCTGTTTCATTGCTTCTTGTGAGAGTTATTCTCTTATGAGATCCGAAAACGTCTCGAGGGTTCGGACTCTCGCCCTCTCTCCTCATCTCGTGCCCTTAACCAGGAACCTGGACGCGTAGCGTCGGAACGAGGAACTGCTCTTCTGTTCCCCAAGGACGGGTCCACGATCTTGGATGAGTATCGAAGGACGGGTTTCAAAGAACCGCCAGTCTGCTTGCGCAGGGCCGGGTGGACCCCAAACCCCAGACCCGCTGCTCTTTTCGGAGAACGTTTACTGACGCTCTTCCTGTCAAAAATTGATTCACCGAAGAACAAAGAACTGTCCCGGGTGTAAAGAAAAAGTATGGTACAATCTTGAAATTCAAACTTGACAAGTTGGGCTGCAGATGAAATCGAGGATTTTCAAGGGTAAGAGTCTTTTCTACGGATGGATCATAGTTGCAGCGGCAGCACTCGGAGCTTTCTTTTCAGGGCCTGGGCAGACTTATTCTGTTTCGATATTCATAAATTCTTATATCAACGGATTTGGCTGGAGCCGTTCGCTTGTGTCGGGCTATTATTCCATTGCCACCCTCATTGCCGGATTCACGCTTCCCCTGGTCGGAAAAGCCGTTGACAAGTTCGGTCACAGGAAAATGTTTGCAGTCATTCCGACTCTGCTGGGATTGACCTGCTTGTGGATGAGTATCGTCAGTCATCCCATTATGCTCATTGTTGGCTTTTTCTTCCTGCGACTTCTCGGTCAGGGTTCGATGAGTTTACTGCCTTCAACGCTTGTTGCCCAATGGTTTTCCCGCCACCGCGGAAAGGCGTTGAGCATTATGGGGATTGGAGGTGTTGCGTCTTTCGCTTTTTTCCCACCGGCAAACAACTGGCTGATCCAGAATTTTGGTGCAGAGACAGGATGGCGTGTTTGGTCACTGGCATTGTTCTTGCTTATGCTACCAGTTGGCTGGTTTTTAGTAAGGGACAAACCGGAAGATATGGGCGAAACACCTGACGGGAAAACGTCAAAAGAGACTAAAGAAAAGAAGAAAAAGGACACCCCCAAAAGGATCGTCTTTAAGGATAATCCATGGATGTTAGGACAAGCCATGAAGACGAGAGCTTATTGGTTCATGATTTACTGTACGAGCGTTCCGGCCATGATCAATACCGGGGTTACATTTCACATGGTTTCGATCATGCAGACAAAAGGCTTTACACCCACTTTTGCCGCTCTCATCCTGAGTGTTATCGCGATGGTACAGTTTCCGATGACTTTTATAGCAGGATTCATGGTGGACAGATTCAAGATCCATATCATCAAAGCTATCGGTTACCTTGTTTATGCAGCCAACCTCTTGATTCTTCTTCTGGGCACGAGTCAGCAGATCCTTCTTGTCTATGCCGCTTTGCACGGCGTTTTTATGGCCTTTGAATCAGTCAGTACCAATGTACTATGGCCCAATTATTTCGGCAGGAAGTATCAGGGAACAATCAGGGGTACTGCTATGACGGCAATGGTCATCGGTTCCTCTTTGGGACCATTACCATTTGGGTTTGCTTACGATTATTTTTCCGGCTACTCGGAGATTCTTTTTATCATGATGATTTTCTCTTTGACAGCAAGCATTCCAGCTTTCTTTTCTCCGCCTCCGATTTATAGTCATGATGGGAACGGTTCTTCGTGACTGACTGGCAAGGACGAATAGAGACTCCTTTTTTCCGTATTTCTTTCCGTACTTACAATAATCATTCCAATACCCATCGCCGGCCCGGAAGATGCGTTTGTGAGAGCGAGACTAGAGGATTGAGAAAAAATAAACGGGGTCAGACTCCGATTTTCCAGAAAAAATAAACTGGGTCAGACTCCGATTTTCCCATTAAGAGGAGAAATCGTAGACAGAAATCTGTGAGGGTTTTCTTCAGGACAGAAACGAAAAGTTAAGCGGAGCCCTTTGCCTGCTCCGCCCACGGGGATTCCCCCATGAGAGCGTCCATGATCTGGGACGAAGTACGAAGGACGGCTCCTGACGATTCTTACCAGACCCTAGACCCCAAACCCCAGACCGGCTCTTCGTCTCGCCTTCTCTCCTCATCTCGTGTTCTTCTCGGCGGCGACCCAGACCGGGCGTGCCTTGTTCATGATTGATGGTAAGATTGTGAGTGGAGTGCGTCTTCGCGGAAGTGAGATTTGAAGAGACCATAGGGGAAATGTGGAAAGTAGGAACTTGATAAATCCGCGGAGCAGGCGTCTGAAGGTCTTTAATTAGGTGGCAATGCTTCCACTATGCGAGATGATAATGTGTTGGGCTTCCTCAAAAAGATCAGAGAATCGGTTTCGATAACAATACACAAGAAAATACTCTATTCGCTTTCTGTACTGCTTGCAGGAATTTTACTGGGAACAACTTCAAAGTTTCTCGATAAGACTGCCAGTAATTTATTGCCTCCGATCCTTGAGTTTCTGGATTTAAGGAATTTCTTCTCACGGATGGGGATTTGGATTTTCTTTGCCGTGTTGATTTCCGTATACAGCAGAACCCCCTTCAGGGCGGCTACAAATGTTTTTTTGTTTTTCGTCGGAATGGTGGGCAGCTATTATCTCTATACTGCATTTGTAGCCGGCTTCTTTCAGGAATCATATATGGTGATCTGGATTACGATGGCATTCATTTCACCATTTATGGCATTTGTATGCTGGTACGCGAGAGGAAATGGGATTATTCCAGTTATTATCTCGGCTATAATTTTCATGTTTATGACCAGACAGGCTCTTGCCTTTGGTTTCTGGTATCTCGATATCAGGAACGGCCTGGAGTTGATTTTATGGATTGGCACATTTTTTGTGCTTTATCAATCTCCCAGACAAATGGCTAAGGTTTTCACAATCGGAGTATTGGCGTTTTTTCTCACTGCACCCCTTAATCTATTCTGGGGAATGCTTTAGTCTTTATTTGCTCTGACTGTTTATTTTGAAAGGATAAGATACGCCAAGAAATCTGCGTTGCTAGTGACGCAGTGCAAAATGACTACACTCCCTCAAATGAGCTGATTTCGCTATCAGATATGATACATTCGTCTGATATCTAGTTGCTTTGCTCTTAAACCGACAGGGTTCACTCAAATTACGTGAAGTCATCTGCTTCGCGGAGGCTTGATGGGGGTGTTTTTATGCGCAAGGCTCTAATCACTACTTTTGCTGTCGTGTTGCTGCTTCTGATTCTTCCTGGCTGTCTTCCGAAACTGCCTAAAGATCTGAAAGCGGCGATAGAAATCGTCAAAGCCATTCTTCCCGGTGAGATTCCTCAAGGCTCAGAGTATATCTGCTCGTTCTACTCTAAGAAGCTGGTCTTGGGTACAACGATCGATCTCGAAAACCCCAGTGCCATAGTCGACGGAGCAATAGGTGCAACTAGCGCGACGAACAACAAGATAGTAGTAACCGAACCCTCTTACCTCTTTCTTCTTGATCTTGATCCCGGCTCGTTCTTCGCCCATCCCGTCAAGGCGATTGTCGTGGGGGATAGCGGACAATACAGGATCATCCCAGGGAAATGGCTGCCCAGGGTAGATGAAGTCGTTCCGGATGAGCTGAAATTGCCCTTTCCAAAAAAAGAAAGACTTATTGATTGGAACGTTGTTCTGAAAGAACCTTCCGGTATCTTGAAGAATCCGGTGATCGACAAGATAATCCCAGACTGGGGTGAGGGAGAGGCGATCATTGTCGTTCAGGGTTTGCTGTCTTCGGAACCTTTGTACGAGGATTCAGTTCAGACATATATGCAGTTCTTGAATCTGGCCAAGGCATACAGGGATGCCATGCCTGAAGGAACGGTTGAAGTTCAGGGGGTCTTCGGCGAGGATGCGGCGAATACTTTGACCAGCATCAACTCGTATGCCCTGAAAAAAGAGATAGTGACTGTTTACATTATTGCGCATGGTGACACCGACGCGGTAAAACTCGGAGGAGTCTGGCACTTCGCATGGCAGTTCAGCACAGTCTTCACCAGCTACCCGTTGACTGAGTTCAACTTCCTTCTCGGTTCTTGCCATTCCGGAAGCTTTGTAGATGATCTGAATACCATAGATAACATGAGAACCGTACTTACCGCATGTAGAGAGCAAGAAGGCGCTTCCAGCGATATGGACCAACGGTACTCGCTGGTCTCCCCTTACGAGCTGATGAATGATTTCAACTCAACAGATGTAGGGAGCGAATGGACAAGCTCAATCGTAGAAGGCGCCATCGGTATTCTCAATGATTCGACACAATTCACCTTGGTAAGAGCCGACTCCGTGATCTACAATGTCCCGGTAATAAGCATGCTATTCTGCAAAGCGCATCTGGCGGCGCTTGGAAACTGGACTCCCTATTATACTGATAACCTGGATCTATCGAACAGGATAGGCAAGTCGGTTCCGCAGAAGTACTGCTCCTGGGAATGAATGCAAAAACTAGGCTAGAGGTTGTTCTGAGATAGGAAGAGAAAAGGATCAGTTGCAAAAACATTTGGGGAGGCCCAGGAGTGATAAATCGGGTCGGAGTGATAAATCGGGTCAGACTCCGATTTTCCCATTAAGAGGAGAAATCGTAGACATAAATCTGTGAGGGTTTTCTTCAGGACAGAAACGAAAAGTTAAGCGGAGCCCTTTGCCTGCTCCGCCCACGGGGGCATCCCCATGAGAGCGTCCATGATCTGGGACGAAGTACGAAGGACGGCTCCTGACGATTCTTACCAGACCCAAAACCCCAGACCGGCTCTTCGTCTCGCCCTCTCTCCTCATCTCGTGCCCTTAACCAGGCACCTGGACACGCACGATGTGTCGGAACGAAGAACCGGTATTTCTCGGTGGGGCGGAGGACCATTGACGGATTTCGGGCCTTTCAGCGAACAGATGCTCACTACGAAGCAAAGCTCTTAATCCCCGCTTGAGCGCTCAACCTGGATCTCATCTGTCTCGTGCTCTCTTATCATCTCGTGGTTTTTAATTAGGAACCCGGACACGATGTGTCTGATGAACCGCTCTTCTGCTCTTGATCTCAATCCCCGCTCGAGCGCTCAACCTGGATCTCATCTCATCTGTCTCGTGCTCTCTCATCATTTCGTGGTTTTTAATTAGGAACCCGGACACGATGTGTCTGATGAACCGCTCTTCTGCTCTTGATCTCAATCCCCGCTTGAGCGGGGGGGACCGCTTGCGGTGGGGAGTGTGCTCTTTGAAATGCCTCTCACACCCTTTGACCCCCCCTATCTCAACAAAATCGTCTTCATGCTGAAAGAATCAAGAATCGCGATAGTGACATCAAACTCCTCGTTACCGAATTCGCTCTCAACAAATGGAGACTGCAGCGTGATCTCAAGCAGCTGAGTGTCAGAAGGCTTCTCTGCCGGCAAGAAGTCAACGGAATTTTGAACTACGAGTCTCAACGGATCCTGGCCGGCGAAGAAATAATCGATGAACTCCTGTCGCTCTTCCTCGGTAATACCATAGGTGTAGGTCGCAATCTGCCCTGCCGAGGTGTCTACAGGAACCCAACCGTAATTCGGCAGGTAGAACTCGGCCCAAAAATGAGAACCCAGCTGTCCGGAGAAAACCTGAAAGCCTCCCGGCGCCCTTGCAGGTATTCCGATCGATCTGCAGAGGGCTGAAAAGATCATCGACTGAGTACCACAATCACCGTAACCGTGTTCGAAAGAGTAAAGGCTTTCCGGAATTCCGGCCGCCTCTATTGCAACGTGGGCCATAAAAGTGTATTTGATGTTTTGGACAACGTAGTAATATATCTCTTTTGCCTGAAGGTAAGGATTGGTCTCATCTCCAACAACGCTTCTGGCAAGCTCCTCGAATCTTTCATCGTAATAAATGCTTCCTTCAGACTTCGTGTATTCTCTGTAAAGCGAGCTTTCCCTGTCGTATTCGCCCACCTGATCGGGATCTATATCGAACTGCTGCTGATAGTGTGTGAAAGTAAATTGCACGGTTATGTCCAGATCCTCAACGAGATTCGAAAGATCGAACTCGAAGAGGACATAAGCTATATCGCCGGAAGTTCTGGGAAGGCCGACCACCGCTTCCTTCGGGGTCACCTCAAGTACAGAGATATTCTCTTGAGCCGCTGTCTGCAGAGGAAGGGGGAACCAGACTCTCAATGAACCTTTATCCGGCAAGAGGGATCTTTCAGTATTTACTTTATATTCCACAAGGTAATTCTTCGGGTTGAAATACGGGCTGTGAGCTGGCTTGAAGGAGGCGAAAGGCGTATTCTTTGATCCGTACTCTTCTAGAAGGTACCTGACCAGCAAGACGTTGCCCGCCGACCACTCTGGCTCTCGCTCGACAAGTTCGGGATCGCGGGTAAAGAGGTTATGCTCCAAGTCTATGTAATACATCTCTATACCGTCAACGATAGTTCTCTGTATGTCTCTTTCAACGATGAACTCTCTCACTTCTTCATCGATCTTGAGTTCCGGATAATGTTTCACAATGATCTCTTTAGCCTCTTCGAATGTCAGTGAGAATTCCAGGGCGCTTTTCAGTTCGTTCTGTCTTCTCAAATACTCGTCGGACCGTTGAAAGAAATCGCCGAAAGCAACCGTAGAAATGAGAACGATCACAAGAACCAGTTTCAATTTCATGGCTTACCGCCCTCTTTTCTGTTGCCTGATTGGACACAACAAGGCAAGTATATAATGATTGACTTTAGAAATTTAAACACTAATTGTAGTCTTATGATGTATTTTCGTCTTGCGATCTCAAGGGATGACCTTCGCAGTTTTCCCAGAAGTACGTATTTCAAGCGCTCAATTTCCAGTGGAGCAGTGAAGCTAACCGGCTAAAATCGATACAGGAGGGCTCAAGTATCTGTTCTCTAGCCCCATCTCAGATCTGGAAGTTGAGAAACAAGACGTTCTTCCAATGAAGAGGACTTCGGAGAATTGACTATAAGATCCATGAATAGGCCTTCTCAAAGGCAAGTAGTGGCAACAAGCCGACTTTCATTTTCATTTTTCTCTGTATTGGCTGATTTCAGAACTTCAACTGACAAATCTCATGCCAGTCGCGACGGTAGTGAGAGTCGGTCTACCCCGAAATGGAGCTACTGATAAAAGCGAAGTATTCCTTTCACGTTCGGTTCCCTTTGAACTGGCATCATACACTCTAAAGATAAGATCCTAAATAGCCATCACTTCTCCTACAATCTATTAGGAGACATCAGAACAAGCGCGGTTCTGTTTTCTATAAGCGGTTTCCAGCACCCATTGATTCGATAATTGAAGGTCCGTACGGAGGTTCGAGAAGGCAAGATCTCGACTGATCGGAAAAAGGACTTTTGGTACTGGCCTTTGGCGTGTTTGCCGGTTGATTTGCACTCGATCAGTTCTGCCTGTGATTTTAGATTGATTGTCTTGTTAACAGGAGGGAGAAACAAGACGAGTTTCTGCAATCGCGATATGCTCAATTTTCTTGCTTATGGTTTTGTCTGGTTGTTTTCTTGCAAGCTTTCCGAATATGATCGGAACGTGGAAGACCTCAGTCACGAAGGTTGAAGGAGGTTCTGTGACACCGATAGATCTAGTAGGCACTTCGCAGGAAGGGGCCGACTTCAGCGGAACGGCGGTAAGGCCGCTTTCAACCTACACGGGAACTATCGAGGGCGAAGTTACAAGGTTTGGCAAAATAGTAATGGAAGTGATTTTTTGCAGCTACAAAGATGGTGTTGTGTTTACCCTGAACATGAGCGGAACCGTATCTGGGGAGAATATGTCCGGCGCTGCGTCTGAGCTGTTGAATGGTTATCCCGTTGATTCGGATTATACTTGGCTTTCCGTCAGAGAATGAAGACGGATTTTTGCTAAAACGTCACATCCTGTCTGAAAAGCGCCGTCCTTCGTTGCCCGTCCAAGATCATGGATCCGCCTTTCGTCAAGACCTAAGCCCAGATCCTTACAAGCAGCATGTCAGATATTCTAAGGGGAGAGTATCATGCCCCGAAAACATGTTGTATCATCCAGTAACATCCCCGCGCGTCATCTCGTAGAGCCTTCCCTGAAAGCCTGCCCCAAAATGCTTTTGTTTGGGGCTCCTGTTCAGGGACCCTTTACGGGATATTGTCCTACATTATTGCTCTTTTTCAAATGATCAATATAGCGTAGAAGAAAATAAGCGTCGGAAAGATTCATGAATTACCTGGAAGACTTAAGTATATATAATACAAAATGCTGAGTCCTTTCAAAGAAATTAATCGGAAATCTAGAAAGAAAGAGAGATACGAAGATGATTTGCTATCAATATACTATATAGTATAATACTGTAAAGTATAACAAGTAGGTGATTATTGTGTTTGTTGGCAGAAAGAGGGAATTAGCCTATCTCGAGGAGAGATTCGAAAGGGGAAAACCGGAACTGCTTATTCTATACGGTAGAAGGAGAGTTGGAAAGACAGAACTCACAAAGGAATTCTTGAGGAAGAAGCGGGGGATCTATTACCTGGCGGAGAAACTGCCTGAGAATCTTCAACTGAAGAAGCTCTCCGAGAAGGTTATTGAATTCTTCGACGAAGACATAATAGCCGGATTCTCCAACTGGGAGATGCTGTTCAAGTACCTTGCCTCCAAGCACGATCGATACATACTCGTGATAGATGAGTTTCCTTACCTTATAGAAAGAGAACCGGGCATTATCTCGTCTTTTCAAAAGGGCTGGGACGAATACTTGTCAAACTCGAATGTCTTTCTCATTCTAACGGGTTCGAGCGTCTCCGTAATGGAGAACAGTGTCTTGAGCTATAAGAGCCCTCTATACGGCAGGCGAACTGGACAGCTTCTTCTAAACCAGTTTCCCTTCAATGAAATCGGCGAGTTCTTCGAGAAGAAATACGAATTTGACGATTTACTCAAGATATGGGGCACTCTTGGTGGAGTACCGTTCTATCTTGAGCAGTTTGACAGCGATCTTGACTACTACGGAAATGTCATGGAGAAGATATACAACCAGAACGAGGTGTTGTTTGCCGAAGCCGAGTTTCTTCTGAATGAGGAGCTCAGAGAACCGAGAAACTACTTCGCCATTTTGAGGGCAATTTCGCTCGGAAAGAGAAAACTGGGCGAGATAATAAACGAAACCGGTATCGACAAAAGTAGCATCATGAAATATATCTCCATTCTAAATCTTCTTGGCATAGTCGAGAAAGAAGTACCAGTGGGTGAAGATCCGCTTAAAAGCAAGAAGGGACTATACAGAATAGCAGACAACTTCTTCAGATTCTACTTCCGTTATGTTTTCTATTACAAAGATCTTATACTCACCGATCAGAGGGAAAGACTGTTGAGCATCCTGAAAGATACCGAAAACCAGTTCTTCTCGCTCACATATGAGGATTTCGCGCGCAGTGTTGTCATGTGGATTAGCGGAACGAATTACTTCGAAATCGGTCGCTGGTGGGATAGAAACGCTGAAATCGATCTGGTGGGCATGAACAGAGAAGAGAGACGAATATTATTGGGAGAAGTCAAGTGGAGTGAAAGGCCTGTCGGAACGGATGTTCTCGCTGCCCTGCGTAAAAGGGGAGATCTGCCGCTATGGGATGAATTCAAAGAGAAGGAGTACGCTATCTTCAGCAGATCTGGCTTCACCAAAGCTCTAATTGACGAGGCGAAATCCGATCGATCTCTCATTCTCCTTCACGGTGACCAAAGAGTAGTCTAAAGATCCTGTGATAATCACACCACTTTCGAAAAATCTGTCAGGAGGAAACCTCTTCGACAGTTTACTAATCTTCTGATGAGAGGAATAGGAATCGAGAAGCCAGTAACCTTCGGTGGCAAGTCAGGACTTCGTCGGAAAGCGAAAATATGGGTTGACGAGTTCAATTAGACCAGCTGTACGTTGAAAGTAAAGATCCCGCTGATCGCTGCTCAAAACAACGTTGTCCGTCAACGGACCACCGTCCACCGAGAAGACCGCGACCGTGACCTCATGGATCTCTGAATTACAATTCACCAATTGATTTCTCTCAAATTCAGAGCAATTACGAGGAAGTGTTAGTTAAACCCTAGTGTTCTTATATTATTCTCCAATAACCAAGGGTCAGACCGAGAGCAGCTGTACGCTGGAAGAGCGGTCCTCCGTCAGCCGTCCCAGAGCATGGACCCGTCCTATGATAAGATCAATCGAGAAAGTGAGTTGTCGAGACGTTCGCTTCGCTCACGAGAAGACGAGAACTCTCTCCTGTTTCTCGTACTTTCTCCTCATCTCGTTCTCTCGATGCTCTTCTTAGAAACAAACATCATCCGCCACTTTGTGGCCCTCCTCCCTTGAGGGACCTAAGATCATCATCCAAAGAGCTTCATAGGTCTTGAAGCTCTGCTCGGAGAACGGTGAACCGATAACGGACAACCATTTTCTTATTCAACTTGCAACATTGCACTTGCAACTGTTTCAAAGATCGAGATCCTGGCCTGGACCACGCCAGCTACTCTTGAAGTAAGAAAAGAGCGTCATCCCGATATGAAACTGATCGGGATCTCGATCTAGGAACCGCTGCACGCTGATGAAAAGAAACTCTTCCGTCAACAGTCTCCCGTCCTCCGGGAAGAGCCCGGGATTCCGCCTGAACCATTGATTCAGCATCTCGCTCCTGAAGAGCCGCTGCACACCAGAAGTTCCGCTGTACGCTGTAAAGAGTCGTCCTTACTCTTTCGTCCCAGATCATGGACCCGTCCTTGGGATTCATAAACGCTTTCTATGAGAGAAACAGGCAATGCATTTTGAATACTATGGTAACATTTACTATAATCCTTATGAACGTGCTAATGTGATGATATATACTGCTTGTTAAGTGTGACAGAAGTGAGAATATGATGTTCAGTATGGAAACAGAGAATGTGTCAGGAATTGATAGCAATTGGGAGCATTGTGCGTATTTTTGTGCGTTGTTCATTGCTGGTTGGCATTGATTGTAGATAATGCTTCGGTGAAGCTCTAGATCGGGTTTGGCTGATCAAAGGAAAAGTAGTAATATGATTATTGTACTATGTCGAGCTCATAACTACATAACATATAATATGGAAGTGCAAAGAAACAAAAGCCAGTCCTAATAACTTACATTACATAGTTTCAATTACTCCTAGTTAATCTGTGTAAGGACTGGCAAAGAGATTATACCAAAGCTTGTATCACGGGGGTGAGTCTTGAGAATAAGAGTTTCTCTCGAAAGTGAAAGAAACATCTCTCTACCACTAAGTTACTCATATCCTCTTCAGTCGGCAATATACGAGGTACTTTCAGGCGCAATCCCGGAAAGCCACGACTTCGGCCTAACTGTGAACAGGAGAGTACTGAGACCATTCACTTTCTCCCGACTCCTTGGTCGCAAGCAAAGGATCGGCGAAGGCTCGATAACTCTATCACCTCCGATAAGCTTGCACTTGTCATCACCACTTGAATACTACGTTCAGGCCTTTGCAAATAGCCTAATCAAGAACAGAGGCATTCAACTGCTAGGGACAACACTTGAACTGAGATCAATTGAGGTTGAGCCCAAGATACCAGAAGCGAGCTCCATCAGCGCGAGAACAATATCACCAATAACTGTCTATTCAACCCTCATGACCGCAGACGGGAGAAAGAAAACGTATTTCTACAATCCGACAGAAAAAGATTTCACAATTCAGATTCGGGAAAACCTCAACAGAAAGGCAAGTGCATTGGGTAATTCCGTCAGAGCGGGGGAAGTTTTCTCCTTCAAACTTGCCTCAAGACCGGTTCAACGGATTGTGAAGTACAAGGATTTCACTCAAATCGCCTGGGACTTTCGCTTTGAGCTTCAAGCAGATCCCGAGCTTATATCGATAGCCTACGACTGGGGACTAGGTTCAAATAACGCCCAAGGTTTTGGAATGATAAAAACTATCGAAAGGAGGTGATCAGAATTGATCAAGAGTGTTTACGAAATCGGGATTTGGCATGAAGATGAGTTCGACGAAACCCAGCAGTTGACGGAGGATCTTGGCAAGAAATACACCAGAGTCATAACAATAGACTTGGAAACAGAGGACGACAAACTTCTCTATTCCGGCTGTAGATTAGCGTACAAAACGGATGCTAATTACCTCTACAGAAAGACTCCTTCCGCAAAACCAGACCCATACTCTTTGACTCTGAAACCTTCAAAAAAAGGTCCATCAGGTTTGATCGACAGGTTTGTGAAATTCTGTGAGATGCATCCAGGTGAACTTGCGAATGACATTAAAGTTATTCTTTCAGAGAACAAAGAGAAGATCGTCAGAGATATTGAAGAGCAGGCTGAGCAGATTACCGAGAAGAATGAATTCTATTTCTTGACTGTTTTGATCGATGGACGATCTGTGGGAGCGTTCAAGGAGTTCAGGTCCGTTTTCCTAAATGAAGTTCAGAAGCTCCCGAACTCCCGAAGGGGCGTTTGCTTTTTGTGTGGGAAAGAAACCGAAGTTGGTGCCAGAGTTAGCAACATCTTCAAGTTTGGCACAATTGATCAGCCTGGTTTTGCACATATGATGAGCAACAAGAGTCACGATGTTACTATGCCTCTCTGCCAAGACTGTTTCTCCAAACTCGCCCTGGGTAAAAGGATTGCGGACGACAAGTTAACTCTCAACTTCTATGATTCACAAGTTTACGTCCTTCCAAGATTCGCGGGTAACAGAGTAGGCAAGAGCCAACAGTTCACCGAAAATAGCCTTTCAGCGCTCAAGAGCCTTACAGATTCGTTCAGAGGAGAAGACGGTAGATATGAGAGATTTGAATTAAGGTTGATCAAGAAACTTAGCAAAGAGGACGCCTATTCGACCTTGAATTTCGTCTTCTTTGTCAAAGCAAGAGGCAAGGATGAGGTGAAAGTCTACCTGAACATTGAAGATGTCCCGCCATCCAGGATGACGGCTATTACAAAAACAGCAGATGAAATTGAGGCCGAGCTAAAACCCTTAGGTTCTCACAGAATCAGATTTGAAATACTGTGGAAGGTTTTTAAAGGTTATGCTCAGCTAAAAAAGAACTCCTCTGACAGCCCAGTGCCGCCAAATGATTTTCTGGAATTCATGAGGACGATATTTAAGGGCACCAAGGCAGACTTAAATCTTTTCAAGAAGGCTTCGATGCGGTACTTTTACTCTCTTAAGATGAATGCGAAAGAAAGTGAACTAAGCAGTATATTCTTCGATCGCAATTCGATAGTTGCAATGGGTTATTTCCTGGACAGACTGAATAATCCTTTAGAAGGAGGGGTTTTGGGTTTGAAAAAACCAAAGGAGGAATTACTAGAAGAGTATTTTGAGCGGTATCCCGGCTTTTTTGCAAACGATGATTTGAAGCTCACTTTTGTAATCGGAATGATCCACGCTCTTGTTGTGGCGATTCAGAAAGACCAGGGTTACACCGGTACAGCCGACCAGAGGATCAAGGGTTACAGGATGAAGCCAGACGACTTCAAAGAACATCTCACGTATCTCAGAGATAAGTACAAGCACTATTCGAAGAAGATAAAAAACGCCTCTCATATTGGATTTGTCGAGAAGCTCTTTGAACTCGCGGGAAGATATCAGCTGAATGCCGGAATGAAATGGAAGTCGTCGCTGACAGACCTGAATTATGCATTCTTGTGTGGAGAAGCTTCGAAAAATCTGTTGATGGGTTCATCTGAAAAAGAAGTTGCCGAGGAAGCAACTGTAGAAGAGGAGGAATGAGCATGGCGGACTTGGTTAAGAACCGGCATGAGATAGTCTTTATTTATGATGTGAAGGACGGCAACCCTAACGGAGATCCTATGGATGAGAACAAACCGAGGATGGATGAAACTACCGGGCTAAACATTGTCTCGGATGTCAGACTTAAGAGAACAATCAGAGACTATATGGGGAAAGTGCAGAAGGTAGAACGTCCTGAAGGCTACGAGCAAGAGGTCTTTATTAACGGAGATCCTGTTACGTCAGAACAGCGGGCAAAAGAGCTGATTTCCGACATAACCGACAGTAAAAAGTACGATAGACAGAGGGCATCAGAGGCTCTTCTTAAGAAATGCATAGATCTGCGTCTTTTCGGCGGAACCGTACCGATCTCAAAGCTCAATATGTCTATAACCGGGCCAGTTCAGTTCAGATTCGGCAGATCTCTTCACAGGGCCGATTCTGTCTTTGTTCAGGGCACGGCGGCTTTTGTCTCAAAGGAAGGAAACGAGCAACGAAGTTTCAGCGAGAAATGGCAGCTCCCCTATTCTTGCATCGCATTTTATGGTGTTCTCAATCAGAATACTGCAAAAGAAACACTCCTAACTGACACCGATGTCGATTGTCTCTTTGAAGCCTTGTGGGATGGCACCAAAGATTTAATTACCCGCTCCAAGATGGAACAGCTCCCAAGACTTCTTATAGATGTTGTTTATAATGATGAGACAAACTTCCACATTGGCGAGCTTGATAAAGCTATTGAGCTGAAATCTGAGATTCCGGACGAGAAGATCCGTGGGATCAAAGACTTCAAACTTGAGATTTCCGAACTTAAGGGACTTCTTGATAGATACAGCAGCAACATAATGAAAGTCCGATACAGAATAGACCCTAGACTGAAGCTCACCCTCAATGGCGAACCATTCGAGATAGAAGGTTTACTGGAGGGCAAGACCGAAAAACTGGAAAAGTGAGGTGAGGACTCATGAAAGTCCTCGTCTTCGACATAGCCAGTGACTACGCCCATTTCAGAAAGCCATACACCACGACATCGGCGCTGACTTATTCGGTCCCGCCGCGTACAGCCGTCGTTGGTTTGCTGGGAAACATTATTGGCGTTCAAAGTGGAGGCTTCGGCAAGAGCGAGCAGTCAGATTATTTTGAGGCCAAGGGCTTGAAGACTGGTGTCAGGGTTTTAAGGCCCGTAAGAAAGACCACTTTCAATCTGAAATACCTCCACACGAAGAGCGGAGGCAGTATCCTTGTTCCCGTCGAATGTGTCGTCTCCCCCAAGTATCGGATCTATGTCACAGGAAGTATGGAACTCTTGTTGACTTTGAGAGGAAAACTCAAGAACCATGAGACACACTTCACTCCTTACCTTGGCATTTCTGAATTCATAGCCTCTGTAGATTACGTCGGAGAATATGAAGCAAATGATATGAATGGTGAGGTATTGGTCGATTCCATAGTCTATCTGTTTGATGAGGGAGAAATCAGATTCGAGAGCGGGCTAAATCTCTTCCGTGAGACACATGCGATTTCCATGGATAACGAGAGGAGAGTCCAGAGTTACTCGGAAATTGCCTATGAAGAAGACGGTAAACGAATTCTTTTGTTAAAGAGCCCTCCTCAGTCTGAAATCGTGAAAATAAAAGGAACTCAAGAAGAGGTGGTAATGCTTGTCTGAAGTTTATTCCCATCCAGCAAGAGAAGGTGAAGAGCCCAGGCCGTTGATGGATCATCTCGATGGTGTCTATCACCTAATGATTTCCGAGATCGAAACGGCGAGCCTATTCATGGACTTTGAAAATCTGCTCGGGGTCGATAAAAAGACCCTGGGCTTTCTGGTTAAGGCCATCGCATACTTACATGATCTCGGAAAAGCAACTCCTGAGTTTCAAAATAAGATCATGAAACGCAGATTCAACAGCGACAGGTCCAAGCATTCTGCTTTAGGAGCTTTTGCAATAGGAAAGTACTTGATGCAGAAAGCACCAAAGGAAATTCAACATCTCATCCCGGTAATAGTGAGTCTCCTGAAGCGGCACCATGGTCACGCTGAAAATCCAGGATTCGGTTGTGACCTGGATAGCGATTCAGAACTCATAGAATGGCAGCTCTCAAATCTGAACGAAGATTTTCTTGAAGAACTTCGTATGAAAATCGATGTTCCACGACTGGACAAAGATGAATTAAGTGATCTCGTCTACGATTGGCAGGATTATTACGAAGATTTCTTCCTGGACGATAGAAAGGATATCCGACCTTTTGTATTGTATATGTACCTCTCATCCCTTCTGCGCTGGGCAGATGAAACCGACGCTGCCTTCAGAAATAAGCCATTGCCTAAGAGGGACGATCTTCCCGAAACACTTGTAGAAGATTACAGGAAAGCGAAAGGTTTTGACATGCCGGGAACAGATCCCATGAACCTTCTTAGGAGCAAATTCTACGACCTTGCGACATCAAATATCGACTTCAAAACTGGTACTCTCAGAGGTCCTACAGGTATCGGGAAAACATTGACTCTTCTCTCACTGGCACTGAAATTGCGAAGCAAACTAACGAAAGAAGGTTATATTCCCAGGATTATATATTGCCTACCTTTCCTGAGCATAATAGATCAGACTTACGATGTTGCGCGAAAACTCTTCATTGAAACGGGTCGGCCCGAGCCGACTCCAAATCAATTATTACAGCAGCATCATCTTTCGGAGATAGATTTCTCCACAGATAACGAAGATGAGAACTACGAGAAGTACGAGGCAGACCTCCTGATAAACTCATGGAACAGCGAGCTAACTATCACTACATTTGTGAGCTTCTTCCATTCTATTTTCACAAGAAAAAGAACCCCAAAATTCTTCAGGATCCCGGGTTCCATAGTTCTGCTGGACGAAATTCAGGCAATTCCCACAAGATACTGGGCCCTTACCGGGAAAGTGATGCAGCTACTCGCCCAATACGGAGGTACAAGATTCATATTCTCCACGGCAACCATGCCATCGTGTTTCGGCTTAAGCGGCGAATCTCTTGTCAATGAAGATATTCCGCTTAACAGGTTTGAACTGGAGCGTATAGACGAGATGACCTTTGAAGAATTCACAAGCAACCTGCTGCCAAATGCTGTGGAAGAAGCAAGGTCATCTGGGAAGTCCCTGATGATTGTTATGAACACAATAGCTTCGGCTGAAGCTGCTTTCAAGGAAATTCTCGAGTTGCATGATGTAGAAGTTGAAAAGCTTTACTATCTTTCTACAAAAGTCCCGCCGAAAGTTCGAAGGCAAAGAATTCAAAACATAAAGGACGAAGACGGCCCTTGCATACTGGTTACAACCCAGCTTGTCGAAGCCGGTGTTGATCTAGATTTCGACTACTGCATCCGCGACATGGGTCCCCTGGACAGCATCGTTCAAGTCGCAGGAAGGGTCAACAGATCCAGCAGAAAAGACAGAGGAAGAATAAGACTTGTTGAATTAACTGACTTCAACGGACACCGTGCGCCGAGCAAGATCTATGACTCAGTTTTGTTATCTGCTACCAAAAAAGCTATTAATAGCACCCTATACAATGAATCGGAACTCTATTCACTCGTTGAAGACTACTTCGAAGCTATTGAAGAATCGGGCTTCGAAATGCAATCAAAGGAAATTCTGGAAAGCATATACAAGCTCGAATTTGCCAACATCGCGGATTTTAAGCTGATCGATGAGAGCGGTAGGAGATACCCCGTGTTCCTTGAAATTGACGATGAAGCAGAAACCGCCTGGCAAGAATACACAGACATCCTTCAAAGACCCACTACCGCTGAAGACAAATTCAAGCTACTCGCGGAAAAGAAAAGCATAGTAAGAAAACTCGCACCTTACATAATCAACTATCGTGTAAAACATGATGAGAGTGAAGCCGATCTTCCGCCCGTGGTAGGCGGTTTCTGCTACGTTCAGAAAGACGAGCTGGAACGCTACTACAACGAGTTGACGGGTTTTCACTTGTCCGGGTGTGACGTCTATTGATAGAGATAACCGGTTATCTTGTGCTTTCATATTCGAACTGTGCCAGGGAAGCGTGGTTAGTGGCCCATAGAATATTTCCAGAAAGCGAAAACATGAATCTTGCCCTAGGTCGTCTCATCCATGAAACCTCCTACGAAAACAGAGGAGAAAAAGATATCGCCATAGATAACATACGACTGGACATGGTCGAAGAGAAAAAGGGAAGAACGATCGTCAGTGAAATAAAGAAGTCCAAGTATTCACTTGAAGGGGCCAGAGATCAATTGCTTTTCTACCTGCTGCGCCTGAAAGAAATGGGAGTCGAAGCGAATGGCCAGTTACTTGTTCCAAAAGAAAAGCGGAAGATCGAAGTTATGTTGACAGCAGAAGAAGAAGCAAGAATCAAGACATTGTGCGATGAGATCCAAGCCCTTGTTGAGGGGCCGATTCCGTCTCTAGAAAGAACTCAGAACAAGTGCAAGAACTGCGCATACTACTCTTACTGTTGGGTGTGATGATATGAAACGGATGCTGTATCTATTCACTTCGGGAAAGTTATTGAGGATGAACAACACTCTTGTCTTCGAGAAAGAAGACGGAAAGAAGGTCCATCTTCCGGTGGAGCAGACGGATTCCATATGCGCTTTTGGAGAGTTGGATCTCAACAAAAGAGTGTTGGAATTTCTGACCCAAAAACAGATCCCTCTCCACTTTTTCAACCGATACGATTACTATTCAGGGACATACTATCCAAGGGAGCACCTCAATTCCGGCTTCCTGATACTTCAACAAGCTAATTTCTACAACGATCCGGAGAAACGTCTTGACCTTGCGAAGAAATTTGTCAGCGCCTCGATGACCAACATGCTTAATGTTCTGGCATACTACAACCGACGTGGAAAAGACATGGAAAACGCGATCGAAAGCCTGAATTCATTGAAAGATCGACTGGTAGAAACTGCAAGCATCGACGAATCAATGGCCATAGAAGGCAACTTCAGAGATCTCTATTACAAATGCTTTGATGCAATAATAGATAACTCAAGCTTTGAGTTCGTATCAAGAACTAGGCAACCACCCCTGAACAGACTCAACGCATTAATAAGCTTCGGGAACACAATGCTCTATACCACAGTGCTGGGAGAGATCTACCGCACACATCTTGATCCGCGGATTGGGTACCTTCACACAACTAATTTCCGTAGCTTTTCTCTGAATCTGGATGTCGCCGAGGTCTTCAAACCTGTCCTTGTAGACCGTCTTATCTTCTCCCTGATAAACAAGAAACAGATACAGGCGAAGCACTTCGCTAAACATCTGGAAGGGATTTACATGAACGACTCTGGAAAAGAGACTTTTGTGAGAGCATATGATGAGAAATTAAAGACAACGATAAAGCATCCGGCATTGAAAAGAAACGTGTCGTACCGGTATCTGATTCGCCTGGAGCTTTACAAAATCGAAAAGCAGATTACTGGCGAGCGCGAATACATTCCCTGGAAGGAATAGAACGTGTACATTCTTCTCGTCTACGATATCGGGGAAAAAAGAGTGAACAAAGCGCTAAAGATCTGCAGGCAGTATATGGACTGGGTTCAAAATTCCGTGTTTGAGGGCGAGTTGACAAAGGCAAGCCTCGAGTCCCTTAAAAAACGCCTGGGAAGAATGATGAACAAGGAAGAAGATTCAGTACGAATCTACAAACTTAGGTCAGAAGATCATTTAACCATCGAAATACTCGGAATAGATAAGAAACAAGTAGCTAACGATGGAGTTATATAGAAAAGAGGTGTGGGAAAAATGGAGAGTGGACCGATCACATTTAAGGTGAAGACTCTTACCCCGCTATGGACCGGCGGGTCAGATGGAAAGATGGACCGGGTACACGAAACGGGAATCATAGGAAGCATTAGATGGTGGTATGAAGTCATCGCGAGGGGGCTCGGCTATTACGTTTGCGATCCAACCTCAGATAATCGCTGTAAATTATCAAGCAAAGAAAAAGACAGTAAGGAAAGACTTCAAACCTTTGTCCTGCCTGTTATCTATTTGGAACTACAGATTGGAAGAGAATGTTCAATTTGATTTCAACAGCTGAAGGCAAGCAGCCGGTTAAAGGGAATGAACCCTCCTCACAAATTACAACCAACGATATTAACGAGAATTGGTTAAGCAGGGTCTTTGAGAAAAACCGTTATGCCATGAACTATTTTGGCTCTTTTGAGCTTGGAGTTCTTCCAAGGTGCGATAGAGATCAAATTGAAGAGCAGCTTAAGGCTGTCCTTTCAATTATGAGCAACTTTGGTTCTCGAGGGGCTAAGCCCCAATTTGGTAATGGCCTCTTTGAACTCACTGATGATACAGGAGAACCAATAGAATCACTTCGGATGATCAACAGATTCCTTAAGGAAAATTGCTTTATCAAAAAAAGCGATCACAAGAAAGGCTTTTCGCTGAAGAACTACTGGAAAATCGAGACAGAAGTTGGAAAATCTCTTCCACCAGCGAACCTGAAGTATGTGGGCAGAGAAGTTAAGAACTTGTATATCCCGTCGACCCCTGATTCATGGAAAACACCGGGGGATCGACAGAAATACTAGAATTTTGTTCTTCCATTGTAAATGGGATTTATAAGACATTGGTCTTTGAAAAACAGGCATGAACATAATTTGCCTCAAAACACTGAAAATACTATATAATCTATATAATAATGGGCTCCCAGACTACCTATGAGGAATTGAAACGTAGGTCTCGCCTGTGACTTCCCGCCTGTGGTCTTGCGCTCCCAGACTACCTATGAGGAATTGAAACACAAGTTTGTCGATGAACTCTTCAAGGACGATTCAGGCTCCCAGACTACCTATGAGGAATTGAAACCTTTCTACCATCTCTATCACTCCTTTAAAAAGTTTTGTGCTCCCAGACTACCTATGAGGAATTGAAACTGAGTATCCGCCCATTGCATGGTTACCCAGCCGATAGCTCCCAGACTACCTATGAGGAATTGAAACTATTCGATCAAAGACAAACTCACGGATAGGCTTCAGGCTCCCAGACTACCTATGAGGAATTGAAACAAAAGCACGGAGTACGTTGATGAATCGGTTGATTATCGCTCCCAGACTACCTATGAGGAATTGAAACGTGGTACGGGTGGCTTTGGGGACGAGATGGTGCCGCTCCCAGACTACCTATGAGGAATTGAAACCTTCGTCGTCCGTGAGAACCTCGATATTCACGCTACCCGCTCCCAGACTACCTATGAGGAATTGAAACTCCGTAGTCCAGCGCTTCCTCTTCGCTCTTCGCAATGCTCCCAGACTACCTATGAGGAATTGAAACTTCTTCCACATTCAATTTCTGAGCGGGTTTCTCCTGGCTCCCAGACTACCTATGAGGAATTGAAACATCTCTCATCATCTGCGTGACTTTCCAGCCGACACCGCTCCCAGACTACCTATGAGGAATTGAAACCATAAGCGCAAAGGCTGCCGATTCAGATAAACTGGCTCCCAGACTACCTATGAGGAATTGAAACACATATTGGATATCAAAGATACCACCACCGGTCTTCAGCTCCCAGACTACCTATGAGGAATTGAAACCAGTCGCATCGTCAACATCGATGCGATATGCACCACCTCGCTCCCAGACTACCTATGAGGAATTGAAACTGGCAGCAGCTCTCGTGGGCTTGCTCAAGGAGTTCTGGCTCCCAGACTACCTATGAGGAATTGAAACGGTATATCCGAGTTTTACGAACCAGGGATTAGTTGCTCCCAGACTACCTATGAGGAATTGAAACTTATGTTCTTGGTACCAAAGTTTCCGGGGAACAATACGCTCCCAGACTACCTATGAGGAATTGAAACTTTCTCGCCTCCTTTTCGCCAATTTCCTCTTCCTTCGCTCCCAGACTACCTATGAGGAATTGAAACCTATCCTCGCCAACCGCTTCAGCGGCGACAATAGGCTCCCAGACTACCTATGAGGAATTGAAACAGCAGATTATGGCGGGTATCGAAAAAGCTATTGAACGCTCCCAGACTACCTATGAGGAATTGAAACTATCATCCGAGAAAGAAAGTTCCTTCTCAGACGATTGCTCCCAGACTACCTATGAGGAATTGAAACAAGACATTCCCTCTTAAGTACAGCCCAATGTATTTCTCGCTCCCAGACTACCTATGAGGAATTGAAACTCAGTTTTGGAACGGCGGCCACGAGCATCGGATCGGCTCCCAGACTACCTATGAGGAATTGAAACACGGGCATTCTTATGTTATCGATGGAATCTCGTTGCTCCCAGACTACCTATGAGGAATTGAAACGAGGTATGACATGAAGAACACAAGAGGATATGATGGCTCCCAGACTACCTATGAGGAATTGAAACCCGGCTCCTCTTGGGACTGGGGGGAAGCAAGAACTCGCTCCCAGACTACCTATGAGGAATTGAAACTAGAGACGATCGCCGAGGTAGAGATTGAGAGAGTCAGGCTCCCAGACTACCTATGAGGAATTGAAACATAAGCGAGAGCAAAGCCGAGCGAACTGCTACTGTGCTCCCAGACTACCTATGAGGAATTGAAACTCGTCTGACCCAGAGTAAGAGATCTTCCCGGTCAGAGCTCCCAGACTACCTATGAGGAATTGAAACACCTCGGCAACCATTGCAAACTTCTCTGATTTAGGGCTCCCAGACTACCTATGAGGAATTGAAACTCGCACCTTTTGCTGCCACGTCTTTGAAGAACGTAGCTCCCAGACTACCTATGAGGAATTGAAACCCGGATACCAATAGACATCTGATGTTTTTTTCAGGCTCCCAGACTACCTATGAGGAATTGAAACAATATTTTAAGCGCAAATGGGATTATAACAGGACAGCTCCCAGACTACCTATGAGGAATTGAAACTGAGCCATAAGCAAAATGAAGGCCCATTCGGCATTAGTGCTCCCAGACTACCTATGAGGAATTGAAACTCACATCGCCAACGATCTTTGCCCTAATCTCATCGTTTGCTCCCAGACTACCTATGAGGAATTGAAACAAAGATATCTGACAGCGGAGGAATACGAGAATAATGGCTCCCAGACTACCTATGAGGAATTGAAACATGACTACAACTACAATCCCGCTAGCGGAGGATTGCGCTCCCAGACTACCTATGAGGAATTGAAACTCAGAGCGTCACCACTGGCTGTAATCTTCACTGAGTCGCTCCCAGACTACCTATGAGGAATTGAAACCAGAAATTTCACACGAGTCGGCGCCGGGAGAGCTGGGCTCCCAGACTACCTATGAGGAATTGAAACGCAGGTATCGAAAAGGCTATTGAACTTGAAAACAGTGCTCCCAGACTACCTATGAGGAATTGAAACAAATTGTAACATACCATTATAGCTATATATTATGCTCCCAGACTACCTATGAGGAATTGAAACGCAGTGGCACGAAAACTTAAGAGCTTTGATCAAATTGCTCCCAGACTACCTATGAGGAATTGAAACTGGGCGCCTTTTCAAAGCTTTGACTACTTTTCTAACGCTCCCAGACTACCTATGAGGAATTGAAACTCTATCATGGTTCAAAATTCATGGAAAAGGGGGTGGCTCCCAGACTACCTATGAGGAATTGAAACTGAACCTGGCAATAAGTAAGTGAACAAAATTCACGGGCTCCCAGACTACCTATGAGGAATTGAAACTGAGAAGTAATCACGCCTCCTGGTCTGCTGTGTGGGTGCTCCCAGACTACCTATGAGGAATTGAAACCTTACTTGACTACTTACCTTGATTCACGTGCATTTCGCTCCCAGACTACCTATGAGGAATTGAAACGCGCAGTTGCTAGAAATTAGAAATGCACGTGAATGCTCCCAGACTACCTATGAGGAATTGAAACTTCGCTAGCGTGATATACCCATGCAATCTCTCCTGCTCCCAGACTACCTATGAGGAATTGAAACCAAAGTAGTTGGAAAAATGGAATATAGTATGATAGGCTCCCAGACTACCTATGAGGAATTGAAACACTTTCAATGGCGGGGCAAAATTCGGGCGAATTTTGGCTCCCAGACTACCTATGAGGAATTGAAACCGAAAGGAGTGTGAGAGAGATGGTAGAAAGCAAAAGGCTCCCAGACTACCTATGAGGAATTGAAACCCTCGATCTTCGTCTCTTTCTGATAGCTCTTCTTCGGCTCCCAGACTACCTATGAGGAATTGAAACCCGGCTTAGATGACGTTGAAAAGCTCAAGTCAATCGGCTCCCAGACTACCTATGAGGAATTGAAACTCCTGAGAAATGGTGAAGGCCTCTACGGTGAATCGAGCTCCCAGACTACCTATGAGGAATTGAAACTCAAGCTGTGGTTCGAATCTACAACTCCTATACACTGCTCCCAGACTACCTATGAGGAATTGAAACGCGAATAAGACGCCAGAAAAGCTTGAGAAAATCCTGGCTCCCAGACTACCTATGAGGAATTGAAACATTCATTTGACGGGTAATTATAATTTGTTCGTTTAGCTCCCAGACTACCTATGAGGAATTGAAACCTCAGCAATACCAGAACGCGGCATACACTTTGGTTTGGCTCCCAGACTACCTATGAGGAATTGAAACCTCAGCAATACCAGAACGCGGCATACACTTTGGTTTGGCTCCCAGACTACCTATGAGGAATTGAAACCTTTCTCATAATCAGTATAGTCATCTATCTCAACTGCTCCCAGACTACCTATGAGGAATTGAAACATGCGAATATCAATATTGGCAGTCACCACCTTTGTGCGCTCCCAGACTACCTATGAGGAATTGAAACTGAATGGGCACCGGGTGAGGCGCCGTGGGATACTTCGCTCCCAGACTACCTATGAGGAATTGAAACGTACTTGCAGAGAGGTAACAGTGCACGAAAATAAGTGCTCCCAGACTACCTATGAGGAATTGAAACTACCCAGGCTCATTTGACCTTTTCAACCCCGGAGTAGCTCCCAGACTACCTATGAGGAATTGAAACTTGCCTCGGTGCTTCCGGGAAGCCAGGGAACATCTTGCTCCCAGACTACCTATGAGGAATTGAAACTGGAGCAAATCTAACCGACTTCGCTATGCAATTTAAGCTCCCAGACTACCTATGAGGAATTGAAACGCAATTCTGCAGAGACTAGCTTTCGCAACGTTTCAGCTCCCAGACTACCTATGAGGAATTGAAACTCGAGTTCTTTGAAAGCATCCCGCCAGTCGTGAAATGCTCCCAGACTACCTATGAGGAATTGAAACGTAGTGCACGAAACCATTTACCATACTCTGAAGTTCGCTCCCAGACTACCTATGAGGAATTGAAACCTTGCTTACACATATGAGGATAATGACTGGGTATAGCTCCCAGACTACCTATGAGGAATTGAAACATGAGCAGTGGAAGAAAGTCAACGAAGGATCGAGCGCTCCCAGACTACCTATGAGGAATTGAAACTCTCCGTCAGTATATGGCGTAGCGTTTCCTACATAAGCTCCCAGACTACCTATGAGGAATTGAAACCTTGCGGAAGGCTGGCTACCGCTCGTAGATGAACCGCTCCCAGACTACCTATGAGGAATTGAAACGAAACCGTACTATCATGAGCGCAAAAAAATAGGGCTCCCAGACTACCTATGAGGAATTGAAACTTGAGTTCTTTGAAAGCATCCCGCCAGTCGTGCGCGCTCCCAGACTACCTATGAGGAATTGAAACTCTTGATCGGGATCTCAATGGGCCCGGTAGATCCGAGCTCCCAGACTACCTATGAGGAATTGAAACGTAGGAAGCCAGCTCCCAACAAGCACATCGGCAAAGGGCTCCCAGACTACCTATGAGGAATTGAAACCCGATCCTTCTTTGATATCGAAGGGCCAGACGGTGAGCTCCCAGACTACCTATGAGGAATTGAAACAAATCCCATTCAGGAAAACGGGTCGAGAGTTTGTCGCTCCCAGACTACCTATGAGGAATTGAAACCTCAAGTACAGATGGACCACCTGACCAATTGGATAGGCTCCCAGACTACCTATGAGGAATTGAAACGAAACCGTACTATCATGAGCGCAAAAAAATAGGGCTCCCAGACTACCTATGAGGAATTGAAACTTGAGTTCTTTGAAAGCATCCCGCCAGTCGTGCGCGCTCCCAGACTACCTATGAGGAATTGAAACCCGGTTTCCTGAACACGATTCCTTTGGAAAAGGGCGCTCCCAGACTACCTATGAGGAATTGAAACTCTCTCCAATTGTTACATCTGCCAGCCCCTTGACGAGCTCCCAGACTACCTATGAGGAATTGAAACTATAGAGGGTAACTGGATTCACGTACGAGACATATAGCTCCCAGACTACCTATGAGGAATTGAAACGCGAATAAGACGCCAGAAAAGCTTGAGAAAATCCTGGCTCCCAGACTACCTATGAGGAATTGAAACCCGGTTTCCTGAACACCATTCCTTTGGGAAAGGGCCGCTCCCAGACTACCTATGAGGAATTGAAACTTCAGCGTTGGCAAGTCAATGTTTGAGAGCTTCAGCGCTCCCAGACTACCTATGAGGAATTGAAACTTGTTCATCATGTTCAAAGGAGGCCTCAAGAGCAGTGCTCCCAGACTACCTATGAGGAATTGAAACTTGTATGTGATATGCTGGCTTGAGCCGGCCATAAAGGGCTCCCAGACTACCTATGAGGAATTGAAACTTCCTGTATTGAAACCTTGGATAGACCAGATAGGATAGCTCCCAGACTACCTATGAGGAATTGAAACCTAGAGCAAATAAAGAGCAACAGAAGCTCGAACATCGCTCCCAGACTACCTATGAGGAATTGAAACCAGCACAAATGAACCGGCCTCCGCAGTTGCCGCCTGCTCCCAGACTACCTATGAGGAATTGAAACTCGCATCATAAACCGCCTTTTCGCCTAATGCCTTAACGCTCCCAGACTACCTATGAGGAATTGAAACTGTCAAAAAAATATGTTGGTGACGTAGAGGCAGCTGGCTCCCAGACTACCTATGAGGAATTGAAACCGTGGTACTTTCCAACTGGCAGTAATATAGTACTCGCTCCCAGACTACCTATGAGGAATTGAAACTTTGCTAACGTGATATACCCATGTAGTCTCTCTTCGCTCCCAGACTACCTATGAGGAATTGAAACTTTTGTGAGTTAGGAAAAATGGAATCTAACATGATGCTCCCAGACTACCTATGAGGAATTGAAACTAGTGTCTATAATCGGCTATTCAAGTTAACATTGGAGCTCCCAGACTACCTATGAGGAATTGAAACCGATGCAGAGATGCTTCTCTAAAGGAGCCGTTTCCGCTCCCAGACTACCTATGAGGAATTGAAACCTATATTTAATCGAGGGAGTCGGAGGAATGAAGAGAGCTCCCAGACTACCTATGAGGAATTGAAACCTTGTTCTCTATCAGTAAATAGACCTTTCTCTATTGCTCCCAGACTACCTATGAGGAATTGAAACGATTATTGCCCTATCAGTCGGATCCGCTTTCTCCAGCTCCCAGACTACCTATGAGGAATTGAAACCTTGCTACTTAGACTCACGCGCATTTCTAATGGTCAGCTCCCAGACTACCTATGAGGAATTGAAACTCTATGAACCATGTGACCACTATGGAGGCATATCCTAGCTCCCAGACTACCTATGAGGAATTGAAACCAGCTGCAACCGTGGAGCATCTCGGACAGAACGGATCGCTCCCAGACTACCTATGAGGAATTGAAACTGGGAGAGGACTTTGCGTGGCTAACGGGGCTCTTGACAGGCTCCCAGACTACCTATGAGGAATTGAAACTTTCCCATCTCAAAGAAAAGATAGGTGGCTTTCGCTCCCAGACTACCTATGAGGAACTGAAACTAGAAAAATTGGCAAAGTTTTATATTCCGCAGGAGCATGCTCCCAGACTACCTATGAGGAATTGAAACTTTCAAAGAACGAAGCGTGGGATGTATTTCTTTCAGCTCCCAGACTACCTATGAGGAATTGAAACAGTGCTACTACTTCAGGGCTTCACGGCGGTTCTTGCTCCCAGACTACCTATGAGGAATTGAAACATCGGGTAATTTATAGCTGGGTGTGAGTTATAAATCGCTCCCAGACTACCTATGAGGAATTGAAACTTTGAAATGTATCGACAAATGATACTAACTGAAGGGCTCCCAGACTACCTATGAGGAATTGAAACTTTTGCGGACACAAGCGGGACATTCAAAGCATATCGCTCCCAGACTACCTATGAGGAATTGAAACCCAGAGCAAATAAAGAGCAACAGAAGCTCGAACATCGCTCCCAGACTACCTATGAGGAATTGAAACTCTGCCACGTGGACAAGCTCTTGCCCTCTGTAGAGCTCCCAGACTACCTATGAGGAATTGAAACCCGGATTTCTGAATACGATTCCTTTGGAAAAGGGTCGCTCCCAGACTACCTATGAGGAATTGAAACGTTAGGTACACTACTATACTATACTACTAAGTACACGTGCTCCCAGACTACCTATGAGGAATTGAAACGTGAGTCAGAGTTGGCTACAAGTCTAGAAATTAGGGCTCCCAGACTACCTATGAGGAATTGAAACCTTGCTACTTAGACTCACGCGCATTTCTAATGGTCAGCTCCCAGACTACCTATGAGGAATTGAAACTGTTATCGATGGAATCTCGTTCTCTTCTCATCCATAGCTCCCAGACTACCTATGAGGAATTGAAACTAGTATCCTAAAGTGAAGGCGGTGTGTAAGTATGAGGCTCCCAGACTACCTATGAGGAATTGAAACTTAATGAGTCGGAGCTAGCTACAGACCTTGAAATTGCTCCCAGACTACCTATGAGGAATTGAAACCGCTACCGATCCCGACTATGCGAAGAAGCTGACAAGGCTCCCAGACTACCTATGAGGAATTGAAACTTGCCTTTTTCTCTGTTAATGTAACCATGTTCTATCCCGCTCCCAGACTACCTATGAGGAATTGAAACCCCCGATTTTGAAATTTCCCCCAACATTCAGGGAAATGCTCCCAGACTACCTATGAGGAATTGAAACTTCGAAATGTATCGAAAAATGATATTAATCGAGGGGCTCCCAGACTACCTATGAGGAATTGAAACCAAAAGAGATCTCTTTTTTTTGCGCTCTTATCCTGGGCTCCCAGACTACCTATGAGGAATTGAAACTAACTGATGAGCTGCCAGAAGATATAATAGTGTGGGCTCCCAGACTACCTATGAGGAATTGAAACACTAAAATTAGGCATTTTTAGCCTAAATCTATATAGCTCCCAGACTACCTATGAGGAATTGAAACATGAAATATCTATCCATTCCCCAACATTAGTAGCAGCTCCCAGACTACCTATGAGGAATTGAAACCCCCGATTTTGAAATTTCCCCCAACATTCAGGGAAATGCTCCCAGACTACCTATGAGGAACTGAATCTTGAGAGAGAGTTCAATGAACTGGTCAAGGACTGCAGCTTGGGACATTTTACAAACTAGAGACATATTGGTTCAGTAGTCTACGGAAAAGGATCAAAGAGATATCACTAAAAGAGCAGGAAGGATCTCTCTTCCTTCCTGCCGTTAGGGTGTGTGAGTGGAGCAGTTGCAAGGGAAAACCAGTTGCAAGTGCCAAGTTGTGAGTTGCAAGAATAAGAGCTGCTGTACGCTGGAATAGCGGTCCTCGGTCAGCCGTCATCGGTCCTCCGATTTTTCAAGAGATTTGGAGAGTTTCCAGAGCATTCTATTAATGCTTTCGGCCTTCCTCTCGATTAGTTCAAGCTGATTTCGATTCATATAGCCAAACTCAAAGGAAATCTCAAGCTGGGCAACCGTCTCGTTCAGAAAATCCGCTTTACGATGCCTGCTGATCGCTGGAAAGACCGCTTTACTCTAAGAACCCGCCGAACGATAAAGGACAAGCTACCTGGGTAATGACTCCTTCTCTTCTTCTTTCATCAGAATCGCTCTTTCCCAGTCGAAGTGAAGGACTGTCTCGCGGTTCACGGCCTCTCCCCTGTCTCTGGAGACTATGACTCTCAGTTCATCTTTCGGCGCGCTGTTGTCATAGAAACGTTCGTGATGAAGCATGATTATCGTATCCGCGCAAGCGTTTATCTCTTCAGCGTCATGAAAGTCCTTCTGTTGAGGTACCTTGAACGGATTATCCATGACCGTCCTCTTCATCTGACTACCGAGAATAATGGGAATCTCAAGAAGCAACGAGAGCTCCTTGAACCAGTCGATCTCTCCCTCTCTCTCGCAAATCAGCTGCAGGTAATCGACGAAACAGACGTCGAAATTGAGCGAGGACTTCTCCTCCTCGATTTCATATGCCACTTCGTCTATCGCCCAGTCTCTGAGATCGAAGAAGAACAACGGAACCCTGTTCAGCTCTTCTCTCAAGCGCTCCGCATCTTCATAGTCTCTGAAGTGGCTCGAAGCAAACCTTTCCTTTAGCTGTGCAGTACTTTTCTCAAGTGTTACGTATGCGGTCTTGATTCCATCTCTCGCGAATCTGTAGGCCATATTGAGCATCAGTGTAGTCTTTCCCTGAGAGGGTCTCGATCCTATCACGACAAGGTCCGTTTCTCTCATAGGTTGAAGGACGTCGTTAAGTTTCTCTATCGGCCATTTGTACTCAGTCATTTCATTCACCTCCATAGAAATAGTTGTCAGTCAACGGTTCGCCGTTCTCCGAAAAGGTCAGATTCAATGGCCTAACCGCTCTTATGTTCTGTCAATAAACCGCTTCCTTGGACTGCTAAAGCTTCTTCTGCTATCATCATCATCGGGAGGTGTGATGATGGCTTTCAGATTCAAGGACCTCGAGGTTTGGAAGTTGAGCAAGGACTTCGCAAGGGATATCTACTCAGTTACCTCAACTTTTCCGGAGGAAGAGAGATACGCTTTGGTTTCTCAACTTCGCAGAGCCGCAGTCTCCGTTATGTCTAACATTGCCGAGGGGGCCGGTCGCCAATACAGAAAGGAATTCGTTCATTTCCTCTACATGGCCCGAGGCTCCCTCAATGAGACAGTTTCTCAGTTGGAACTTTCGTTCGAATTCGGCTACATCAACAAAGAGACTCTTGGGACTATTGAAGAGAGTGCCGAACGCATTAACCGCATGCTCTGGAAACTTTCGAAATCACTTGCTCATTCCACTTCGGAGAACGGTCAACGGTGAACCGTTAACTCTCTTGGGGTAGGTCAAGATCTTACGAACCTCCCAACAGGCAAGAAACTTCGTTGTCAGCTGCTGACTCAGAGGTTGGTCAAGATCTTAAGTACCTGCTACCCCATACCCCCAGCGCACAGCCTTCAGCGGCTCTTTCACCACGAAGCGGAACTTGACTCGCCGAAGGCGAGACTGGCCTTTGCGAACCAAAGACTGGCCTGGCGTAGCCTGACTGGCTATTTTGTCGCCTCCTGCGAAGCAGCATCACTTCCCCGGATGCTCTTCCGGGCATCACTTCCTCGCGCCAGCGAGCATCACTTCCTGGCGAAGCCCGCCGGTCCTTGCTCTACCCAGCCTTCAGCGCTCAGCGGTTCTTCCCAGCAGGTCCTTTTCATCAATCACCCGATCTCCTGGCATCCTGCTGTTCTTTCGCCCCTTTTCGGCTATGGAAATACTTGATTGATCTCTTCATCCATTCCATGATCTCTTCATTCACTTCGTAGATATCGTTCAGCTCCTCGGCATCTCCGATCTCTTCTGCGTAGGCCTCTGTTATCTTCTCTCTCAAGGTCGCTTCATAGCGCCGGACATCCAGAAGCGCTGCCGCGCGAAACATCTTTATGCTCTCTTCGACCTTGTCTATCATCTTCAGGGCCTTCGCAACGAGAAGGTAATTCTCCGCCTCGAAGGGATCGAGAAGCAGCGCTCTTTGAAGCCATGCGAGGGCATCGAGGGGTCTGTTCAGCTCGAGGTAAAGCTCACTCATTTCCCTTAACGCATTGCGGTCGTCGTTATCGTATGAGAGGGCCAGCCTGTACATCATCTCGCTCTTGTTCGGAAGGTTCAGCTTTCTGTATACCCTTGCGAGATCCTTTACGCTTCTCATGTCGTCGGGCCATCTCCTGTAACACTCCTCGAAGAGCCTCCTGGCTATGTGAAGATCGCCGAAATCCTCGGCTATTCGGCCGAGCACGAGGTATTCGCAGTCATACTTGAATTCGTCGAGCGGCTCCTCTTCAAGCTCCCAATTCGGGTCTTCTCTCAAGCCTATTTCCGTAATCGTCTTCAGATAAAGCTCCTTCGCCTTTTCCGTTTCTTCGAGAAACTGGTGCCTTCTTATTTCATTCAGCCTTAGAATCATCATCATCTCTTTCACCTCTTCTACCTTTTGTTCTTTGAACCATCACTGAGATCAGAGCCGGGCCTCGGCGCTCTCTTCTTCGAATTCATCGTCTAGCAAGCCTTCATCCTGCAGGCTATTTGAAGACGAAAGGAATTCTCTCTGCCTCTGGAGCATCTCTCCAAAGGAAAGTCCTTCGTAGTGTCCATTCTTCCTTTCGGCTTCGAGCCTGTCGGCGTTCTTTCGTATGAGTTCGACGGCTTCGATCAGATCCTCTGTCCTGGAGGAATCTCCCAGGTTGTCGTAGATAACCTTCGTCGTAAGGTCGGCCACTTTAGGGATCTCCATGGAGAAGTTCAGCATGATCCCTGCGAGGAAGTTCTGCCTGCTTGCCGAAGGCCTCTCCATTCTTGCGAGTACCTTGCTCAGCTGGAAGTATCCCGTCGGGTCGAGCGGATGGTCTCTCGTGAGTTTATCGAACCAGAAGTAGGCCTCGGTAAGCTTTTCTTCGTCAAAGGCCATCTCTCCAAGCCGGAGGGTCGCCCAGAAATGCTTCGGGTCTTTTTTCAGAACCCATTTGTAGTCCCCTTCGGCCTCTTTGAGTCTTCCCATGGATCTCTCTATGTCGGCAATGGAACAGAAGCCGCAGGTTTCATCCGGGTTTCGCTTACAGAATTGCTTCAGCATCTCCAGAGCCTTTTCCTTCTCTCCGAAAAAGGCAGTAAGTCTGGCCGCGTCATACAAGGCAAAGCCGGAGAGCTTCTCTTCGCCTTTCATGAGTTCTCCGTAGAAGACTCGGGCCTCTTTGGTCTTCATGTCTCCTATGTACTTGTTTGTGATCCTTATGAGGTCTTCTTCTCTTGACTTCTTCTTCTCCCCGGGAGAGCTTTTCTTGACGGCGCTATTGAGCTCGGGCTCATCCTTCAAACCGAGAAGAAAATCTATAGAGACATCCAGCGCCTCTGCTATCCTTAGCAATGTGTAGTACCCCGGGAACCTTTCTCCCTGCAGGTATGAAGTGAGTATCGAAGACCAGAGCTGGACCTTCTGTGCGAGCTCGGCTTCAGTCATATTCTTGTCTATCATTCTTTCCTTCAATCTTCTTCCGAATTCTTCCATATTTTCCTCCTTCAAGATCAGTTCCAAGTTCTGAGTTGCAAGTTGCAAGTCAAAACCAGTCTCAAGCCACGGAGTTTCAAGCTGAGAAACCGCCGGACCTCCAACCGCAAGGTCGCACCTCACTAGCGTTCAGCGGATCTTCTCAGCGGCTCTTCGCTCCGGGTAAAACTCCGCCGAAGAGTTTCGAGAGAAGCTCCTTGTTCACTTCCTCTTTCTTTCCGTTGAGCGCCTTGTCATTCTCCCTGAAATCGTATGATTCATATGCTTTTATGAACTGAGCCCTGACTACCCTTCTAGAATCACCAGTCATATCGCACAACTCCTGCCAGCCTATTGTCCTTTTCGCATTCTCCAGCCTTGGATCGTCGTAGAATTGCTCTTTGTAGATTCCGAATTTGTGCACGTCCTCTATGACTATCTGCCAGGCGTCTTCCGCGCTCAACGAATCCTTTGTTTCATCCAGGGCCGCTTTTCTTATCGCGGCTATCGTCGGTGGTCTATGCGTAGTCATGATTAACCTGTGCACGGCTGCCGAGAAGGCCAAATCGGAGATGTCGGTGACCATCTTGTACCATAGCTCTGCCGCCGGTCTGTCGAGAGTGAATCCGGGGAAGGCCATCTTCAGCATTGCCAGTCCCTCAGCGAATGTGCTTCTGTCCATCCAGTCCAACTCCCACGAAGTCCCTGAGAACATCTGCCATCCTGTCGCCCCTGTTAGAGTACTTCCCCTCCAGGACCTTCTCGAAATTAGAGGGCTTCATAAGCCAGTCGAAGTCCGCCCTCCATCTCGTCACTCTCCCGGAGAGAAACTCGGATTCCTCCACCCTGCTGAAGTAGTCTTCCCAGAACTCTATAGCGGGATACTCCTTCCAGCGGGCACGGACGTTTCTCTTTCTCGAACCCGACCATTTTGCCGATTCCTTTGGGGCAGGAAGAGAGGGGCAGAGGTCAATGAAGGCCTGACGGATCTTCTCGTACGGTACGCAAAAGTCGGCCGATCTCCGCTGGAACTGAGATTCATCCGATGTGAAAGGCGGAGAGTCGTCGTCTGTTTGGGCTCCGCAAAAAGAAGTGACTCCCTTTTCATCGTACGACTCATCTTTCACATAAAATGTCGTCTGCTCTTCTCGATCCGTTTCCTCTTCTGATTTCTCTTCAACACCGGAAAAAGCCGACAATCCACCGGAAATCCGACTCTCACCCGTCAGTCTCACTGACGAATTACCGTTAGGTAATTGTGTACTTTCTTCTTTAGTTTTCTTTGGTTTAGTTTTGTTTATATTATTGGGATCAGTCGAGAACGTATCGGGAACGCATCGGGGACTCTTCGGGCTCTCATCGCGATCAACCGTGCTTTGGTCGAGAGCATTCATTTCCTCGTCATCTGCGGCTGTTGAAATCTGATTCTCGGCACGCGTCGGGGTATCTGTCAAGGACGCGTCAGGGACGTGTCGGGTATCCATCGGGAACGCGGAAATCGAGTATTTTCCGGGGTTGAATCTGTCGCCCGATTCATAGGAAATGAGTCCCGCCTTGCAAAGTCTTCTTCTAGCTCTTGTGAGCTGTCCCTTCGTGCATCCGTATACGCTCTGAACTATCCCGTTTGGAACTATGAAACTCTCGGGCCATCTAGCGTTGTTGGCGTAATCTAGTATGAAGAAATAAAGAGATGTCTCGAGAGAGTTGAACTTGTGTATCTTGTTCGCTATCCAAAAGTTGTTTATAAGTTCTATGTAATTCACGGTAAAACCTCCATTAGAAATAGTTGTCCGTCAACGGTTCGCCGTTCTCCGAAAGAGCCAGGTCAATGGCCTAACCGCTCTTATGTCCTCTCGGTGAACCGTTAACTCTCTTGGGGTTGGTCAAGATCTTACGAACCCGCTACCCCATACCCCCAGCGTTCAGCGCTCAGCGGCCCTTCGAAACCTCCTCACCGGCTTCAGCTTCTCTTTCTTCTCGTAGGCTTCTTCGGGAAGATAGTCGACCAGCTCCGAAAGGTTCTTGAACGTGATGAATTTGAATGGATCTGGAAGCCCGACGACTGTATCCAGAGCCGCCTCTCTATCCAGAAGCCTTATCTGAGTTGGAGCTTCATCGCTAGCGTATTCATAGTCATTTAGCTCAACCTTTCCTATCCCTTCCCTGTCTATGAACTCATCCGCGAGCTTCTTCATCTTCTTCGCCCCTTCCTGAAAGGCGACTGTCTTCTGAAGGGTCTTCTTCAAAGAGTCACTGTCACTTATCGTGAGATCCTCTCCAAGCTTCTCCATGAGAGGACAGAGTGAATGATACAGGCAGTAGGAGCAGTGATCTCCGGCTTCGGGCGAAAAGTCGCTCTGAAGAATCTGGTTTATCCAGGCATAGAGATTGATTCCCGCCTCTTCGAGGTTCTCTTTCGTTATCTCTTTCGAGAAGGAAGCCCCCGCAGAAAGAGAGACCCATTCTATCCTGCCTATGTTATATCCCCCTCTCGATAAGGCCCAGGCGTATATAAGAAGCCTCTCCCAGTCGGGATCGCCAAACCCCGCCTTGAAGTGACAGAGGGTAAGAGCCTGGTTGACCGTCTCAGGTCCTCCGTCATCCGAAAGACCAAGAAAATCAGATTCAAAGCTCCTTACAGCTTTGTCGGCGAACGGTGAACGGACATCGGATGACGTTCCCTGATCATCATTTCCTCCATTTGAATTGAATTGTGATCTTACGAACCTGCTACCACCTGTCTCCGACCCCGGCGCAGTGTAAAGACACTGCGCTATGCCCCTAAACACGACTTCTGGTTCGTCGAAGGGTACCGGATTGGAGAATCTGTCCAGAGCGAAGGGGATATTGAGGGCAAGAACCTCTTTGCTCTTGAGGAATTGAACTCCGAACTCTATCTGCTCCATATCCCTCTTGAGGTTTTCTCCAAAGAGCAATGGAGTAGGAGAATTACCGAGATAAGCGTTGAACACAGCCCTCAAGATGAGACCGTTATGTTTTCTTCCCTCTCCCTGAGCTTCTGGCAGGCCTTCAAAATAACGGAGATAGAACCTGTGAGGGCATTCCACGAAGGCTTTGATTCGGGAGTAGGATAAGGGGAACGGGTGACGGTTCTCCGTCAGCCGTTCTCCGTTCTCCGATTTCTCAGGAGCTAATTGCCTGGAAATGTATGGACAAGAGAAATTCTGTCCTATTCCTGACGCTTCTTCTGCGTGAATTGCCGAAGTAATATCACTGTTGCAAAAAGGGTAAACAGAATTAGACCTTTCCCGCCTGAAAGTGGTAGTATTTAGTTGCGTGTTGTTACATTTGTTTCTTGAGAGCGGGTCTCGTGCAGGGGATCCGTTCTCGTTTTTTACTGCCGGATTCATGGTGTATCACCTCCCGGTTCCCTTGTGTGTCTTCCTATTCGGTTGCCTTTTAATAACCCTGTTCTCGTTAGTCATACTGTGCCTCCTTCATGTTAGTTCTCTCAGAACGTTCTCATATACCCCTATGTCATATCCGAGACTGTAGAGATACATGATATCCTTGTAGCCGGGAAAGCGGGAAGTTCTCGTGAAACAGGGAAAGATCCTCTCCACCGGAACCTCGAGAAAACGGGCAAGCGTATCCGCTTTCTGGAAACAGGGAATTATCCTTCCAAATTCGACCTCGGAGATATACTTCTGGTCCTTCCCGATCACCTCTCCAAGCTCCCTCTGGCTAAGCTGCTTCATGATCCTCTCATCGCGCAGGTTGCCCATAAATCACCTCCTCTCTGCATGGAAGCAGTTCATTCAGAACTCTATTTTCTGAATGCATCGGCTTCGAAGCCTTCGATATACTTCAAATCATCTCTTCATATTCATGCTGATATTACCGGACTGTCTTTAGCTTTGAAACGCAGTAGTATGCTTGAAACTTGAACGGACTTGTTTCCTGTGCAGTCAGGAATTCCAATGTCATTCTACGGGGACAAACCTGAAGTTGAGTTCTTCAAGAAAGAAACCCTTAAACAAAGAGAACAAAAGATAAAAGCAGTTTTTTCAAAACTATCCATATTTTGAAGAACCTCCATAAGCTCCGTAAGTCAATCAAAACAGGTTGTATATATTCTATCTCATTCCCATAAATGCTGTCAATAACTATTCATGAGCTTTTCAGTATTGAGAGACCGGAGCGATTTTCAAATACAGCTTATTATTCATGATTATTGCTGATTAGATCGGATTATTTTCTTTGCTCGATTTCTTTGATTCTATTTCTTGTTCTTTCATCGATTTTATTTCGTTTTTTGTGTCGAACCGCTCTTAGAATTAACGGCCGTCACTCTCGAGAAACGAGCCTTTGCTTCCACATTCTGATTATACATTCCCGTAATTCCAGAGCCAAAGTCAGGTGTTTTTCACCTGAGCTTGGAGATTTTTGACCCGGTGATATATATTCATCTCACGTGGCCACGAATAAAAAACGGAGGTTGCGGGAACGTGGTAGCGGGTGGGTAAGATCTTTCAAACCCCTAACCCCCCTACCTCTGACCCCGGTCTCTAGATCAAGGAGGAATTTTCATGGGACTTGGCACAACTGTAATGGTAGTAGGAACTGAGAAGGCACTCTCGATCACCTGGGATACAGGTGTTATTGAGGACGACAAACCAGTCCTCTCGAGGCAGACTCTCAAAGTCGATTCGGCAATGACTGCGCAGGAGGCTTATGACGCAGCCTATAACATCGCAGGCCTCACCGATTACATCATCGCCGATATCAAGCTAGTTGAAACCCAGACCCTCGGACCGATCGATTAAGAGACTGATGTAAGAGGGTAGAGGCTGGAGGTTTGAAGTTGGGAACTTCTTACCTCTGACCGGTGAAACAATGTAACCGTAGGCCGTAGTCCGTTCGCCGATTAGGATCGAAAATGCAATGCCACTGCACTTTATAGCTCTTTCGGAGGACGGATAACGGTCAACTGAGAACCGTTACTCGAAAGGAGGAACTCACATGAGAAACCTGAGCGTTAGGTGGTACGATTCAGCCGCGAAGAAGTCCAAGGGCTTCTACATAAAGGAGCCCAAGGCGAGTCTCACTCAATCTGAAGTCGAGACTGTGATGGGAAACCTCATAACTCTGAAGGTGATCCCTTCAAATTATGCGGTTGACTACGCGGCAGTGATCGATACCCAGAAGAATGAGTTGTTTAATCTGATCTAGAACCGTCCATCGTCCAAACCCGAGGACCCGTCCGGCGTCCTTGGCTCCGGGTGGCTGAGCCACCCGGGTTCTTCAGTCTGGAGATCAACCTGTTAAGCATCTTATGGAGTCTGTTCGCCTGATCCTTTATCTGACTGAAAGTCTCTTCATCTATATATCCAAACATCTTCGAGAGTTCGAGCTGTGTCATTGCTTCTCTGAGATAACCCTTTGCCAGGAAGAGAAACTGCACAAACTCCTTCTTGTACTGACGGCCTGATCCTTCGGCGATATTAGAGGGAACGGAGATAACGGCTCTCCTAAGCTGGGAAGAAAGGCCGAATTTCTCGAAGTCAGGGAAAGTGGAGACAATCTGATAAACGTCGTAGGCAAACTTCATACTAAGCTTATAGACATCTAGATTCTGATAAGAATCGGCCATTAAGACCACCTCCAGAGAAATGATAGCTCAAAGATGCTCTCAGTGTCTATCCAAGGACGAGGGACGGGTTCACGATCCTGGACGAAGGACGAAATCAACAGGAGGTAGTTATGGATTTCATACGACAATTGATTTCTCTAATAACCGTCTTCGCAAGTTATGTGGAGAGTCCCGGCAACGGGGCTGAGAAGAAAGAGAAAGTGAAACAGATGATAAAGGACGCGCTTCCGGATGAAGAATGGAAGATCGATCCAGAATTCTTCGACTTCATCCTGGACGTCTTGATTGACCTAGTCGTCATGTTCCTGAACAAGGGCCTTTGGAAGACGGCGATGAAGGTGTTGGTGAATTAAGAAGCTTCACATCGAAAAATATTTTCATATGGACAGATTCCGCTTCCCCAAGTGGCCACTAATGGCTAATCAAGTTCAGATGAAAGGTTTTTTCTATGAGCCCCAGATTTCCGGGGCTCTTTGCAGTTATTTTCGCTCGTTATCAGGCCTTTCATGACTTTCTGGATTTCTTAATTATGAACTGATGCTTATGAATAAACTACAAGGAGTAAGCATGAAGCAGTTGTCATGACTAATAACTTGGAAGACTGGCTAATACTTATTCTGCTATAGTAAGTCAGTTTGGTTGAATTTGGTTTTTACTGTAACAATGATTATAATAATTTGGGAAGTGTGCGGCTTTCATTAGTACTTGTTTGGGTATCAGTACCAAAAGCGGTATTAGAGATTGTTGTTCCTGAGGTGAAGTATGGGTTACCCAATAACAAGTTACACAATCATCAAAAATCTATCCCGTCAGAGAAAAACGGGTCAGAAGGAACTTGAATATAGATACGTTAGGGAAGCTCTCCGAGATTTCAAGCTTTTTGCTTTCATTCTGTTCGATCCGGAAATAGATGCAGAGTTTGGAGCGTTTTTGGGAAACATCTTCGAATCTCTCGATAGAAGAAGTGGCAAAGATCTTCTTTTCTTTGCTCTTGTGGATCCACCGGAGAACTGGATGAAGAAAGCAGCTGCAAGAGAATATTACTCAGCAATTCAGCAGTATGACGCAGTCGGTGTATTTGAGAAAGACAATACTATCAGAACCAAAGAAGCTTCCAGAACAGTTAAGCTTATCTGTAGCACCCTTGGTTTAGATTACAATGATCTTCCACTGATTGTTGTTACGGAAGACTTCGCTTACAGATCTTTTCGAGCCATTAAGACAAGTACTCAATCAATCAAATCACAGCTGATTAATCTTGGCTTGATTGCCAGCATGGACTGTCAGGAAAGGAAGAGGCTCCGATTAATAGATGAAGGCTTTAAAGAAGAGAAAGTAGTGATTGACTGGAAGAGAGAATTCAAATCTCTTGCTGATTTGTTGAACGGTCTAGTTAGTTGCCTAGCAGCGGTTAACTGTCAGAATTATCATGTAAGGAAACAGGCTCAAACAGAGACTGTCAGTCTTTTGCACTCAGGGTTTGCACAGCTTGACCGGATAAAACAAGGGCTAAGCAGAAATCCTAGTAATGAAAAGAACTTTGTCAGGACTATCGAGGATTTATCTATAAGTATCTCCAATGCAATATCAACTCTATGCTCTTATACAGATGAGTCCCAAACAGTGGCAATCGATGAGACTTACCTTGATTGGCAGTCTTCTCTTTGGCTCCATAATGCGCAGAGAGTTAAGGATTTCTTTCAGAGCGGCGCATGTATATTTTTGGACTCAGCTTACCCTGATTTGAGTACTCAATTTAAGCCTGAATACACCCCTGTTTTAATGCCATTCGCGAAAGTGTTCGAGAACGAGATCAGGCTATCGATAGTTCAGTGGCTGAGAACACTCCTGGATAATCCGATAGAAATGCCCACGTTTTTCAACAAGCTGTGTACGGAACCGGGGGTAAGCGGAGTACATACGTTTGGAAGAAGAGCTGTCAATTTCAATACTAAATATTGTGGAGCGTGGAGACCGCCAGAATTAGGAAAGACAAGATTATCATTCGTTCACAGAGTTACACATGAAGCAAGAATACCCCCGCACTTCACAAGAGTGGAACTGAATGTTCTTAGCGAGGAGTGGGAGATAATTCTAGAAGAAAGAAATAGGGCTGCCCACACCAACTTGATTGTCATAGAAGACGTATCTAGGATGGAAACAAGCTTAAATAGGCTTTCGAGCAAAAGTGTGTTCCAAAGCTTCGCACAGCTGAAGAAAGATCTTTCTGGGCAGTGAGAATGCTCTAAATGACTATATCGGGAGATGGCATCTGAATCAGCTAGAAATCGGAGGTAATTAGAATGGAGGAAAAGTCGGCGATTAGTTCTGAAAATGGCGTTTTTACGAATGCAGAAGACGTTCGGACGGAGTATAGTTCATTGATCGCATATCACAATGACATAGTAACGCACACAGATTCAGCTTGTTGGGGATTTTTGTTATGCAGTCGGTCTTTTTGTTAGAGAATCGATGGGGCTTAAAGAATCAGCATTGCTGTTAGCCATTACCATTGGTATGTATTTTGCAGAAAGGCGCAACAGAGTTCTTTTCACACAAATGAGCAAGAGGGCAATGGAAATTGAGAGACTTCACTGGAATCTCAACAGAAGGGATAGTCAAGATTTGTCATTGCCCCTATTCTCTAGGTTTCGCATAAACGAATTACCGGAGGAAATAAAGAAGTCTCTTCCAGAATCTTTGAAGGAGGAGATGAAAAAAACTAAGAACCGCTCTCTTAAGCGGATAACTTCTTCCCACTCAAGGGGTCTTGATTTAGTTTATGGAAGCATAGCGCTGTACGCAATATTTAGCATTGTGCAGGCACTCCTGCCCTGAAACCGTTCAAGCCAAGTCATTCTTAAGTAGAAATGCAAACGAAGAAAAAACTGCGAAAATAGTTAAGATGTTGTTATTCCCGCTTTGTCAGCTTTCACAATGAGATAATTGACAGATGCAGAGCAAGAGACCAGCATGAAGCGTGCGTCTTCTTGAAATACCTCACTCTTACCATCTGTGAAGGCGTGCCTTATACCTTGTTCATCACTTGTATATCCGTATAGATTGAGCAATCCTGATTTTAGGGCCTTATGAAACGGGACTAACCCCTTTTTGTCTATGGATTCTAGTGCTTCGCCAAGAGTTGCTTTCGGATTACCACAGATGATTTTGCAAAGAGATTCTACAGCACTTATTGATTCCTTTATCGAATTCCGATAGTCAGGATCATGCTTTCTGGAGAAGAATTCCAGAGAAGTTTGGAGATGCTTCTTAACACCGTTCAGTAGATCTGCTAGGCATATTGCACTTTCTATCTCTTCGATCTCTGCATCATCTACTATTGGAGTTACACAGGTGTCAATAATCCTGTATCCCGACAGATTGCTTTCAAGAACGTTATTCAACTTGTTCTTAAAAGCCCTAAGATGGAACTTGTAGCGGGAATCTTTGGCAATCCAGTCAAGCATGAACTCTATGAGATCATATACTTCATGCCACTCGAGCCTGTAGAAGAGTTTTTTGAGAGACACAAGGTAATTAGTGCTGTCTCTTGGCATTTCATCAAGTGGCAACTTAAAGAACGACTTCCAGAGTTCAGTGAATAATTTTTCGTCTGATGAACTCATGACTAAGTATTCGTAATGAGTATAAAGAACCCCAGTAAACTCGGCATATACTTCGTTCCACAAGGCATTTCGCAAATCGTCATCCATGGAATCGGTCTGAATATCTACCTTTGGTTGCTTGTACCCATATCTTTCAGAGAATGGTTTCATTTTTCACCTCTCCAGTCTTTCAAAATCTGTATTTCACACTCCCAGAACAACCTCATAGTCAAGAATCTTCTTTCGCTCTTTCCAGCCGGGCATGTGTGTACTCAAGAACTCGTAAAATTCTCTATTGTGCCCCGCATAGATGAAATGCACTAGTTCATGGAGCATTACGTATTCTATACAGGGTTTCTTGGCTTTGTAGAGATAATAGTTCATCGTAATGATTCCCTTCTTTCTGTTGCAGCTTCCCCAGAGTGTTTTCATCTTTCTGACCTTTATTGTGGGCCTTTGGTATCCATACTTACCGATTATTGGGTAGAGCTTATCAAGTAGACTTTCATAGAGGCACTTCTGCTTTTTCCTTATCCAGACCTCAAGTTGTTTTGAGAGCGTTTCCTCATCCTTTGGATCTGGTGTGTAAATGAAGAGCTTCGCGTCTTCCAGAATTACATTCTTCTGCCAGGATTCTCGAACGATAATCATGATTTGCTCTCCTAGAATCCTTACAGTGACCCCGCTCTTTATAAAATTCAGTTTATCGTTAGCATTACTCTCTCTGAAAAAGCCTAGTTTACCTTCAATCCATTCTCGTTTCTTCTCTACAAACTTCTCGATCCACTCAAGGGATACCCCGTGAGGCGCCGAAACTGAAACCTCTTCGTTGGGGAAGACTTTCAGTCTCACGTTTCTCATCTGACGTCTTGTAACGGCAACTTCTATTTCTTTGTTGTTATTGAGCTTCAAAGTTATCATTTCCATCAGTACCTCTTCTTTGCTACGATAAGTAGTTTGTCTAGAATAAGATCTACGATATCCGTTGAAATCTTTAATCCATGCGCTTCAATGAAATCGAAGATTAGATCGTCGAGTTCCGCCATGATCCTCTTGTGCACTGTTACATTGTCACGCCAATCAATTTTCGTATTTCCGGTTATTGCCCGTTTTATTCCCTGGGAGAGAATGGCAATATCCTCTTCGATTGCTTCGTTCGCTTTTAGTCCTGAGTGCTCCTGTAACTCATGTAGCACTGTACTGTAGAAGGCTTTCGAGTCGCTGTCGTTGTCTATCCGTGCAGGATATGACTTTCCAGATCGACCTTCTCGGAGATCTTCGGCCAGCTTCTCCATATTTGCGAGGTATTTCTCAGTGTTCCTTTCTTCTTCGTATCTGCGAATTGTCTCTTTTATTCTCTCCGAGAACTCCATGTATATTGCTGGGTCATCGTGTTCTCTCGAGCTTATCTCCGCTATCATTCTGGTCTTTATGGCATCGGCTTTTGACTTGCTGTCAGCAAGCGATTTGAGTTGCTCATCCATTTTCGCTTTGTACATTATGTCAAGCGGTTCCTGTACAGTCCAGGCATCATTTGCCATCACGTATTTGTTCAAAAGGTTCTTGATCTTGTCGTCGTATTCCTTTGTGCTCATTTCTCCACTATCATCATGAATTAAACTGACGGAATTTCTAAGTTTAGTGAAGAAGAGCAGCTCACGCCTATACTCCTCTGCTTTCTCTACTCCGACGAAGTTGAAGAACTCGTAACTCGAAAAGAGAAGATCGACCATCTTTGAGTACTCTTTGAGCCTTTCGTAGAATTCTTTCCGGAGATCGTCTTTCTCAAGACATTCCTGCCAAACGATAGTCCGTCTCTCATCAATTGGGATAGAAGGAAAAAGATTGAGAAGGTTATCTCTCACTCTAAGCAGTTCTCTGCTGTTTTCCTGAGGCCCGCTCAGGACATCTCTTATATCGTCCTTATCGAACTGATTCATCCCTGACTTTTCATCTGAATAGAGGTCTAGCGCACCGTGAAGCTTCTTGAAGATTCCATAGTAATCGACGATGAGCCCGAAGTCCTTCCCAGGATAGACACGGTTAACCCTTGCAATTGCCTGCAAGAGGTTGTGATCCCGCATGGGTTTGTCAACGTAAAGAACAGCCGCTATTGGGGCGTCGAAACCCGTAAGAAGTTTATCTTTCACAATGATGAGCTCAATATCATTGTCTTCTCTGTTGAAGGTGGTTCTTACGTATTCTTCGTATGTCTCCGAATCACCGTGAAGGGGGATCACGATTTTGCTGAAGAAGCTATTTATTTTCTCTCTGCTCGAGTTCGAAAGATCATCGTCATCGCCCTCCCTGGTATCCGATGGGCTTATTACTACCGCTGAGTTGAGATCTCCGAGACTTTCGAGTTCGTGATACATATCGATCGCAGAAGCTCTGGAGGAGCAAGTCAGTATCGCCTTGAAGCCTTTTGGCCGACAATAGTGTATGAAGTGTTCGTACACGTTCACTGCAACCATTTCCAACCTCTTTGTTGTATGTGAGAGATGGAAGAATGTACTGTACTTCTTCTTGAGTTTCTCTTTCTCTTCTTCGCTAAGTGGGGCGGTGACGTATTTGAGAATCTCATCAATCTTCGCGTTAGAAATTCCCTGAGGTATTATTCTTCCTTCATACACAAGCGGAACAGTAACCCCATCGCTGATTGCGTCCTCCATCGTGTAAGAATCTATGAGGGGTCCGAATTTGTCATAGGTGTTCTTCTTTTCCTCTTTGATTAGTGGTGTTCCCGTGAAGGCGAGTTTTACTGCATTCGGAAGCACCACGTTCATATATGTATTCAGTCTCCCGTAGTGGCTTCTATGACCTTCGTCGATAATCAGAAATATGTTCTTGTTTTCTTTCCTGAAGTTCATCTTTATGGCTGTCTCGAATTTGTTAACTATGGTAGTAACTACAGTCTTTCCGTCGTCCTTTATGAGAGATACCAGACCACGGCCCGTAGTTGCCCTTGTCGGATGCATCTTCGTGTTGCTGAAGTTTTCAAGTATCTGCTTGTCGAGGTTCTTCCTGTCAGTAACGAGTATGAAACGTGGATTCTCGAAATCTTTGTCACGCTGGATCATTTTGACGAGCATAATCATGCTTATAGTCTTTCCCGAGCCCTGCGTATGCCAGAGCACCCCGTTTTTTGTTCCCTTGCCGTCCTTCATTTTGATCCTGTCCATGCATTTCTTGACTGCGAAGAACTGCTTGTACCTCGCTATCTTCTTTATATTGGCGTCGTATATAATGAAGCTTCTGGTAAGCTCCAGCAACCTTTCTCTTGACAGAAGAGAAACTGCTGCTCTGTCTTGCTCTACTATCTTTCCATCAGGGGAGCATTTCTTGCAGAGTTCTTCCTGCCAGTCCTTCTGCTCTTCCTTCCATCTGCTGAAGTGCTTTTCGGCTGTTCCACATGTGCCATACAAAAACTCGTTCGAATTGGTTGCTATTACAATTTGAGCGAACTTAAATAGGTGGGGTATGTAATCAGGGTGCCAGTTTCTGATGTTCTGTCTTACTCCCTCGATTACATCTACACTTGACTTCTTACATTCTATAACTACAAGGGGGATACCGTTGACAAGAAGCACAATATCCGGCCGTGCAAACTTGCCGTTTGGCCTCTCTACTTCGAACTCGTCAGTTACCTGCCAGATATTGTTTGCAGGGTTGTCGAAGTCGATGTACTTGATATCGAAAGACTGCATCGCTCCGTCTGGAAGAGTCTGCTCCAGGCTTTTTCCCATGCAGAGAAGATCATATATGACTTTACTAGTCATCATTAGGCCGTTGGTGATGGGAGCGTCTAGCTCTCTAATAGCCTTGCCTATGGACTCACTTGAAAAATGTAGCTTCTCCCCCTTGTAATCAAAGATCTGTCTTCCGAGAAACTTGACCAGTTCGTCTTCAAAAATGACCTTAGTCTTGCTTCCGCGTTTCTCTTCGGCCACGGCCCTTGGAACGTATTCATATCCCAGCTTCTGGAGGAGCTTTATCATCCTCTCCTGGCTCTCCGGTCTTTCGTTGAAGATTCTGTGGTCAAGCATGAGCTCACCCCCGGCTTCAGTTCTCTGCATTAACCCTTACAATACCTGTTAGAAGTAGCTGCATGAGTGATTTTTTCTTTAGCTCCCATTGTTCGAGGTCTTTGTTCAGTAGATCAATCTCTGTGTCAGCGGTTGAGAGAATTTCGGCGATTCTAATTTGCTCAGCTATTTCCGGCAAACATATGGATAGAGATCTGAAATCTGTCTTATTGAATTTCGGTTGAGCTGAAGTACCTTTGATCTGGCTCAGTTGTGACTGACCAATAGAACTCGAAAGAAAGTAGTAAACCCAGTAATCATCTTGATTTGTTCTCAGTAGAATCGCATTAGGACCCAAAGTCATTGGAAGCTTCAAGCTTGGCGCCCTAAACACAAAACCGCAACGCGCTCCTACATTTGCTATTATGATATCGCCCGGTTTAAGTACTGATTTTCTCAAGAATTGATATGAATACATATCAACATACACAAACTCACCTTTGTAGTCATTGCTATGATCTTCCAATCTGAGAAGCACTGCATAATCTTGCTTTCTCAGATATTTGACGTTAGCTCTTAATGAAGCAAAACTTCCGTTTGCCACAAAATCGGTTAATGTAGAAATTATTCTTGACATTTGGAAAACCTGCCATTCCTCAGGAATAATACCAAGAATGCCATTTCTGTCGTATCCCTGAGGAACTTTCCCCCTTCTTATCTGCTCGATTCGTTTCTTGAGTTCTTCGTATGGGGTCCCGTTTTCAATATCCTTGACGCGGATCATTCCTGTTAGCAGCGTCTGCATGAGCCACTTCTTTACCTTTTTCTTATCTTCTATCAGCTTCTTCTTCAGGTCGATAACCCTGTCGCAAGTTGACAAAATCTCTGCTATTCGGTTTTGCTCATTAGTTTCGCAGAGTGGAAGACAGAAGTTCTGTACTAGACTTTGATTTATATTTGGCTGTGCAGCTCCCGCGGAGATCTTGACAAACGCTTCTCTATTAAACGTGATTTGATAGAAAATATACTCAGTATCATATGATGAAGACGGAAAGATGCAGCAACATGCTTGATTTGTAGTCGAGTTTTCATCTAGTATAGAAGCTTTACCAATTGTTGCTCCATACATAGCAAGGATTATACTCCTCTTGGGAAAGACAGGCATTCCACACAGCGCTAATGCTTTAGGAGTTATCTTCTCTTCACTGTTACTAAGGTATTTTGTGAGAAGCTCTCCTGTTTTGAACCAGTTCAGATTTCCACCCTGATAGAATTCGGAATGTCTGTCCCTATCAGGTGTCTTGCCACTCTTTGTTTTTGCGAAGTCTTTGATTTTGTTCAATGACCACGATTCAGGAAAAATTCTACCACCGATTCTTTTATACCCCTCAGGCACCTCTCCCCGCCTGATTTGCTCTATCCGCCTTTTAATATCATCCCTCATTGCAGCCACCTATAAGCCCAGCGCTTTGAGATATTCGTCCATTTTCTTCTGCACTTCTTCAAGCTCGACATTTATTTCTCTTATGTTCTTCTGTACCGCTTCTATGTCAATGAACTCTTCTTGCTCGAAGGTATCAACGTAGCGGGGGATGTTGAGGTTGTAGTCGTTTTCCTTTATCTCTTCGAGAGTGGCAATGTGAGCAAACTTCGGGATGTCGTTTCTATCAAAGTAGGCCTTCGCTATCTCTTCAATATGCTTTTCTTTCAGGGTGTTCTTGTTCTTGGCCTTCTCGTAGTGGTCTTCTCCTGAGGCGTCGATGAAGATTACGTCGTTCCTGTCTCTGTTCTTCTTGAATACCATTATGCAAGCCGGAATCGATGTTCCGAAGAAGAGATTTGAAGGTAGCCCAATAACGGCATCCAGAAGGTTATTCTTGATCACCTGTTTCCTAATTCGCCCCTCTGAAGAGCCTCTGAATAGAACTCCATGAGGAGCAACTGCGGCTATCCTTCCCCGCTCGGACATGCTGTGAATCATGTGAAGCAGGAAGGCCCAATCACCTTTGCTGGCGGGAGGCACTCCCCAGTCGAAACGGTGATACTTGTCGCGTGCGGCTTCCATTGAGAACTTCTTCCCGTTTCCAGCGTTCTCACCGCCCGGATTGAAGCCCGAGGCCCACTTATCTTTCGAGAAGGGCATATTTGCAACGATGACATCGAAGAGCATAAGGTTACCGTTTTCGTCCAGATGGAGCGGATTGGCAAGAGTATCGCCCCAGGCGATCTTTGCGTCCAGGATCCTGTGTATATACATGTTCATCTTCGCCATCGAGAGGCTCGATCCATTGAGTTCCTGCCCGTAGATCTGGACCTTGTCCATTTCCGTTCCGGCTCTCTTTGCCGCGTGAATCAGTAAAGAGCCTGAACCGCATGTGGGATCGTATATCCTGTCATTAGGTTTTGGTTCAACAAGACGAGCCATTAGTTCAGAGACCGCCGTAGGAGTGAAGAAGCTTCCTGCCTTTTTTCCGGCTCTGCTGGCAAATTCGCCGATCATGTATTCATATGCGTCGCCTATGACATCTGCGGGAATTTGACTGGGTTTTGTCTCTATCTGTGAAGGGCGTAGATCGAGGTTTACAAAATCATCTAACAGTTCTCTCAGTATGGCGTTTCTATGAGGCTTGTTTCCCAGAAGACTCTCACTGTTGAAGTCTATGCTTCTGAAAACACCGTTGAGCTGCTCGAAGTTTTTATCTTCTATACCTCTCAAACAGGCGTTGATTAATTGGCCAAGGTCATCGCTGTTCTTGTTTTTGTAGAGGTAATCGAACTTGTGCTCATCGTCCATGACAACCGGAAGCCTTTTTAGTTGACGTTCTAGTCTTACATCGTCGTCATAATTGCTTTTGAGTTCTTCCAGTAACTCCGTGTGAGTATCGCTAAGATACTTCACAAAGAGAATCGAAAGAACGAAGTCTTTGTAGTTGGCCGCATCGATCGTGTCCCTGAAGGTGTCTGCTCCTCTCCATAATACGTTTTCGATGTCTTTTCTAGTCGTCATCTGCCTCTCCCCTCACTTAGTGCTCTGATATATATAGATTTTATGTGATCGCTTTCTTTTTCCGAAAGCCTCGAGAGCAAGTCCCGCTTTTGCTTGTTCAGAAACCAGAGTTCTCCAAGGATCTCCTGAGTCTTCAAATCCGGCAAGGGGATCAAGAACTCATTCAGCTCCTTCTTGCTTACCGAGTGCATTGTCATTCCTCTTTCCGTATAGTGTTTCAGAGCCTCTAGCCCTCTAAGCTCTAGATATCCAGCAAGAAATACTGGTACAACGCTTTGATGACAGCGAATAATCAACATGTTGCTTGAAACAACTACGTTGGAGACTTCACCCGTGACTAACGTTACAAAGTTAGGACTGACTCTCTTTATTAGTAAATCGTCCCGATGGACTAGGTTATGATCTCCGACCTCCGTTTCAAGGTTTACGGGTTCAAGCCTATCGAAGTCGTTCGAATCATCCAGATCAGCTGGGTTCACTATGTGATAAGTGAATTCCCCCGTCTTCTTACCTCTAGCCTCATTTATACCGATTATTACATCGGCGATTTCCTCGAGTTTTCTCTCAGTTATCCTCATTTGTAGCTCCCAAATAGAAACGAAATCGACGTAAGTTTTCAGCATGGATCAACGTAATCTATTATCGCTAATTTCTTACGCTCTCGGAGGTTGCACCAATCGACGCTCATCAGGCCCCTTTTGACAGAATCCTTTGTTAAAAATTTTTTACGGATTGACACTCATCAGAAAACAACCGACTGAGTGCTAAAATGAACTGATAGGTCTCAGGAAGCGACTGCCAATCTGTTATTAGTATAGCACAATCTAACTATGACTGAAGCAATATATAAATTGTAAGTATCTTACGACAATTCATCGCTTGACAAACTGTGTAAATAGTAGTATCATTCTTAATAGAAATCCTAGAGCTGGGGCTCCAGGATTTGAGAAACGAGTTTCGTGCAAATAAAACTGTCACTACAAGTGTACTGGATATCCTTCTCCAAATCACTCTCTTTCCACACACTTCTCCAGACTCAAATGAATCTCACCAGCATGAGACTCCTGAATAGGGAGTGGTTCAGACCAAGTAAACGTTTGAATATTGCTGAATAGGACCTAGATGTTTCGAGAGACTTTGAGTTTCCTGAAAAGAGTATTCTTTTCAAAGGAGGACTGTTGATGGCTGGTTTCATTGTAAAGATGTCGGTGCTGTTTCTCGTTTTTTTTGTTCTGTCGCTAATGTCAGGAATCCTGATGAATTTATTGCTCACTGCATTGATTTCGGGATTAATCTCGTTCGCCTTGACCTGGTTTCTTGGTCTCGAGAATTTCGTGTTTCGTTCGATCTTGATCATTCTTAGGTGCTTACTCAAAAAAGAGGTTAGGCTCTCTATCTCATATCTGTTTAGAATTAAGATTGATGACAGATACCTTCTTGTTCAAGGGAATAGAATCAACAAGCAATTTCAGCCAGTCGGAGGCGTCATTAAATATTACCCTGGAGCTACCTCAACGTTCACGAAGATGAACGCAAAAGACGATAATTGCATGCCAATTGATCAAGATAGCAAAGACGATCTGAGGATTCGAATTCCGGGATGGAAACTAAGGTATTTTCTTAAGTGGTTTTATGGCAGGGAAGATAGGGAGGTTACCGTTGAAAGAGAATTCCGCGAGGAGCTTCTCGAGTCTGGGATTCTTCCAAAGGAGCCTTTTCGGATATTGAAATTTCGGTATCTGAGGACAATAATGCTATACAAACCAAAGAAAATGTCAAAACTGAATCCCAAATCCAATGAATTCCTGTTGGCTGAAATATATGAGTTCCTACCTACAGATGAACAAGAAATCGCATTGAGAAGTACTATGAGCAACGAGAAAGATCATTATAAATGGTGTTCAGAGAATGAGATTGAGTCAGAGGGTGTAGAAATCAATTCACAAAGCGCCAAGATTTCGGAAAATAGCCTATGGATTCTGTGAGGAGTGATGAGTGTGCTGTATGAAGCTTATTTTGTTACTTCAAAACCTGTAATGGATGAATTACTCCAACGTATTGGAAATGAACTACAACTGCCGCAAACAAAAAGAGAAAAGGCAAGTCAGACCTATGATGCAATTTTCAATTTCCTTGATAGTGATGAAGATCTATTTCAGGGGAACGATATCGATGTCTTTCCGCAAGGCTCCTACAAAATAGGCACTACTGTAAAACCTTTGTCTGGTGAGGAGTATGATCTTGACATTGTGTTGAAGATAAAACAAATATGGCATTCCGATTTGAGCCCAAACGTTTTGCTTGATAAGCTTTACAGGAAATTCAGGGATAGTGATAGATACGCCAACATGGTAGAGAAAAAGCGAAGATGTGTTCGCATCAAGTATGTTGATGACTTTCATATGGACATTCTACCTGCTTACCCACTTGCGAATATTGAGTCAGAAAGACTGCGAGTTCCGGATAAGCAACTCAATCATTGGGTGCCATCTGCTCCAAGGCTATATGCAAAGTGGTTTGAAGATCGATGCATTAAACTGCAGAGAAAGATTATTGAGGTAGCTCAGCAGGAACCACTTCCTCACGACCTTCCGTTTGAAGTCAAACCCACTCTCAAACGTTCAGTACAACTCATAAAGAGACGAAGAGATTTCTATTTCTCAACGAAAAATGATGAAGCGCCTAGGAGTATAATTCTGACAACCTTGGCTGGTATGTACTATCAGGATAAGGGCTCTTTGTTTGATGATATGGGCCATATTCTTGACTCAATTCTTTCCAATGTGTGCAGTCTGCAGTCTCCTCCCGCTGTTTTTAATCCTATAGAAAACGGAGAAAACTTTGCAGAATCTTGGAAGGCTAATTCTGCTGAATTCAGGGCCTTTAAGGAATTTGTCTCTGATTTCGCGAATCGGTGGAAAACCCTTAGCTCTATTAGGGGAATCAATGATATATCTAGACATCTTGAAGAGATGTTTGGTGAGACTGAGACAAAAGAAGCTTTGACCAAATACTCTGAAGACATTCAGGCACTTAGGGAAGCGGAGCGTCTGACTATGGGAAACGCAACAGGTAATCTCAGTAGTGTGGGGGATTCTGAGCTGAATTCAACTACTGTGAGGAAGAATACATTCTTTGGAGAGAGCAGGTGAAGAAGAACATACTGAAACCCTTGACAATTATGGAGCAATACAGCCACCTGAAACAAACATTCCCAGGGTTCAAATGTATAGCTAAATGCGGTGAACTGAGAATAAGCGGGCAAATATCTCCCACAACGATTTCATCAACGTACACATTCACATTGAACTATCGTCTCCAATCACGCCCTAGAGTCCGAATTACTAAACCACAACTGGAGAAATCGGATGGGAGAAATCCTCCTCATTTGTTCTCTGATGGATCGCTCTGCCTATATTATCCGAAACACTATGAATGGAAACCAACTATGCTTATTGGTGAGACAATAATCCCCTGGACATCCCTATGGCTTTTCTATTATGAAGTCTGGATTGCTACAGGTACATGGTTTGGCAAGGGAGTACATCCAACTTCAAATAAGAAGAGAGACCGTACTCCCTTAAAGACCAAAGCCTTCCGTACCATAAGACCGGGTAGGTTTTCATGAAATACGGTTATCTAGTAACTGGTTTAAGCGTTCCAGAAGGCAGCAAAGACCACAAGAGCACCTATATTATGCGTAGTGGTCGCAAAGTAACACAGCATTATCTTCGAGCTTCTCGGAAAGCCCTCAAAGCGATAGGATGTTTATTGAAGACAGTTCTTGTTGTCGATGAGCAAGGTAACCCTTTTTTGGGTAACGAAACTCATTCAAGACGTCATGTGATTGTCTTTGGTGATGGCGAGGAATCGGACAACCTTTCTGAAAGGATCGCCGATGCATTCCAGGGAGCATTTCTACTCTCGATGGGTTCTCTACCTCACGAAGAGCCTTTTTACTTACTCAAGTTCCCTCTGAACTTAATAAACACTAAGAGCATTCTGCATCTTCAATCTCTTATGCGATATCATACGGTGAATATTGAGTACTTTGATCCGTTAAGCTTCGAGACAATTATGCATAACAGTCTGGCTATTGGCGAAGACAGACTCAGAAATGTCTTTCGTTTGGTACCGGTTTTGGTCTCCAGTGAAAAGCTTCTTCTGAGCGCGGGTTTCCTTGCAATGAGCCACAGAGACTTCTGTATGCCGAGAGGTACAGAAATACTGAGTGATCCTGATTTCGTGCCGCCCACCAGATTTGAGAAATGTGCCTTTGAAAATGCTCTTCATAATGCCTATAAGTCAGTTGAGGCGATAATTGGAGATCCACCAAAAAATGAAAAGAAGTTCCTTGGAAAGTTTGTAAATGCAGGGATTGATCCACTTAAGAAGATGAAGAAGTACGATAGTGGTACTGGGGATTTCGTTGAAAGGTCTTATTATGAGCTTGTAAGAAAGTTCAATAAGCTAAGGGATGACTATTCGGCCCACGGATCAACCAATCTTGAAAATAGAAAGATTACGATTATAGAATTGTGGAGTTATCAATCCCTCGCATGGAACATTTTCTGGACTGCCCTTGAGTTTCAGCAAAGAAAATTGAAGGAAGGCAATCCAACATAACCAAAGTACATGATCGTCTCTATGTTGGCTCTGAAGCGGATTGCTTCCATTCCAGACCGGGATGGGCTGTAGTTCATGCCTGCAAGCATCCATGTCACGTCATTGCAGTTGGGTACAAAGGTTCACTACCAAAGAACCACCCCAATTACCTGAGTCTTGAGAGAGGAGCTAATCTCTATCTGAACATCGTTGATCCAGATATTCCTCTTTTCATGCCACAGACCTTTGTTGATTTCATGAACTTCGCCAAGAAGCATTATAGCGAAGGCATGAATCTATTGATTCACTGCAACCTTGGTGAATCAAGAGCTCCCTCTCTGGCACTGCTTTTCATGGCTAAGGGTCTGCACGTGATCTCCGATAGAAGTTATGAAGAAGCACGAAAGGAGTTTCAGCTGATCTATCCCGAATACATGCCCGGCTTGGGTATCTCCACATATTTCACCGATAACTGGAACGAACTGGGAAAAGAAACCTGATTAATGCAAATTGCGTGGAGTTATCAGTAAGTGGTATGGGATGTTATGAGTGAAAGATCTCAACACAGCTATGTATGCTCCAATTTGATCGATAGTATATGTGATTCGCGAAATTGGTATGTGGCATCTGCTAATAAACATTCGAGACAATTCTGGACTAAGAAATAGAACCTCTTGAAATGGTGATTGTCAGTCGGGAAAGCAGCCATTTCGGCAGTATACTTACGTGAGGAGGTGAAAAAACGGCGGACAAGACGAAATTCGAAAGATTCAAGAAGTGGTTTACTGAGCAGAGGGAATATCTAAGCATAGTTAGAGACCCGGATTATCAAGGTTCCCCAGACAGGATTCTTCTGACAATAATTGGAATAAGCAGAAAGAATCTGAAACCGTATACTGAAGATCTTTTCTCTCTTTTTAGAGATAATCAGGAATTCTCAGAACTAGTTAATGGCATTCAGGCTTACCTTGAGTTCCAGGATATTCTGGACATCTCTATTAATGCTCAACTGGATTTCAAACCAAGGACCGCTGCTGAGATCCTGCGAATGCATGTATGGAACAGGCATTACTGCTTCCATGAGAGTCTCTTGTATTTGCGCGACAGCATATCGTCATGGCTGGACGGGAATATGCTCGCTTCCTTGGCATTGTTGAGACCATTTCTGGAGCTTTCTGTCTTGCACATATACCGACATGTAACTGCTGACAAGAATGGGCACGAAAAGCATCTCGAGTGGGTTCATGGAAAGAAGAACAAACCTAACTTTCATGCAATGGTTGACTTGAGTATAGAACACATGGCAGCGGCAGAATTCTGCAATACTGAAAGGCTGAATCTGTTGAAAGAATCACTTAAAAAGGCATTCAAAAGCCTCTGCGCTTACAATCACTCTCCTCAACTCGACGAAAGCATTTCGACTATGAACAAAGGAAATCTCTCGATCTCAGCTGAAAGTGTTCTCTTCTACCTGGCTGTGGCCAGTTCTGTCCTTAGGCAGGTAATTTTCCTGTTCGTTCTGGCGTACCCTACTTCATTGTTTCCGGTAGACAAGTACAGGAAGTGGGGTGTAAGTCCACCCGTAGGTCTCTATTTTGATGAGTATAACTATGCCGCAATTAGAGAGTTCTTAGGGGCAGAAAACATTGAAACGCTTAAGCTTCAGCTTGAGAATTGTGATGACGTTGTTGATCTCATGAGCTTCTACAATTCTTGCGAAGATCTTCCAGAGGAAACACTTAACGAGCTATGGGCAGACTTCTGCGAGCAAACCAAAATGCAAATGAACACAGGCATAACGGACAGAAAGGCGCGGATTCTCCTCTCAAAGGCTGTGATAAGAGCATTAAATTGGGGATCAAGTTACACAGAGAAAGATATCGAGGGAAGGATGAACAACGACACTCTGGAATCCCTTATGGCCTCCTGGAGCAAACTGAAAGATTGGTGAGACCGTCTCTCTTCTTCGGATTGTCAACACAGTTATTTCTATGTTTATTTTCTAGAAGTCACTGTAGAATCCGGATGTGAGTTTTCGTCTTCATACAGTGAGTGTTATCTTTCATGTTGCGTATGAAAGACTCCTGTTACTCCTCTCGGTGTTTTGGGTTGAAATGTTCTTTTCTGGGTCGCTAGCTATTAAACACTGGTTAGGTAACAGGGAATTTCAAGAGGTTGACATCTGTCTTTTCCTGCATCAAGGGATCTTCAACGACGTGATAAAACTGTCTGCAACGATTTCTGAGTGTTTAAGTGGTCTGCAGAGAATGCTGTAACTAAGTTCTTGCTTTCAGTAAATTACTGGCGGCTAATGGAGCAATAGATCAACTGGGTGCCTAGGTTGGTTGTATTTCGTCCAGTCTGTGAATAATCGACTGTAGTAAGACTTTGTTGAAACAGTGGTTTCTTGTTATGATATATCGTAAACGTTTACGTATTATCCAGAAAGCAATAGCAGACTATTAGTGATATCTATGTCCCAAACGTTTACTGAGAATATCTTCGAGCTGAAAAGGAGGGGTCAAAGTGAAAAAGTTCTTGTTACTGTTTCTAGTTTCTGCGCTTCTTGTTGTTACTGCGGTATCTGCAGAGATCACTTTTTGGAAGTTTACTGACACATACGCAGATGCTACAATTCAGAGATTTGTTGATCTCTGGAATGAAGAAAACCCGGACAAGAAAGTGGTATTTGAGACTTTCCCCTGGGGAGACTACACTGGGACTAAACTCACCACTGCCTTTGCAACTGGCGAAGGACCTGATGTTTTCTTCATAAGTCCAGGTGATTTTCTCAGATACGTCAATGCTGGAATTGCTCTGCCGCTCAGTGAATACTTGACTGCAGATATCATTTCGGACTTCTTGCCCGAGACGATTGAGGCTGTAACTGTTGGAGGGGAAATATATGCCCTTCCACTTGAAATGGAGCCAGTAGCTTTGTTTTACAACAAGACTGCTTTCGAAGAGAAGGGGATCGCCCAGCCTCAAGATTGGGCGGAGTTGACGGAAATTGCAGCAAAACTTACAACTCCCAACCGCCACGGAATCATCGTTGAAGTTGTACCTGGCTACTATCAGAACTTCACATGGTATCCGTTCCTGTGGACTGCGGGTGGAGACGTCGTAGACGAAAACTGGGAGAAATCGACATTCGATTCAGAGGGCGCCGTTGCTGCTCTTGATCTTTGGGGATCATTTGTCAAAGAAGAGTTGGCTCCGTCCTCGCTTCCAGCTGGAGCAAATGATATTGGTATATTCGGAAACGGGCTTGCCGACATGATCGTCTGTGGATTCTGGGGCGTCAAGCAATTACAGACAGAATTCCCTGAATTCGACTTTGGAGTATTTCCAATTCCTCCTTACGAAAAGGGAGGAGAGAGCATCAGCGTATATGGTGGTTGGAAGATGATGCTAAATGCCAGAGGAGAGAACACAGACATAGCCGCCGAGTTTGCCAAATGGCTGGTAGCAGAGCAGATAGACTTCCCGCTTGACTGGTGCACAGTAACTAATAGTAAGTTCTCACCCAGATACTCTGTTCTCGATGCAGGAGAAGTGTTCTACAGTACTCCACCAAATGATGTATTTCTGGAGATTCTGAAGACGTCGAAGTCGGAGCCGACATTCACTCCGGAAATGGTTAAGGCCGTATCAGACGCTTTGCAAGCCGTTATGTTTGCAGGCATGGATCCCAAGGCTGCTGCAAAAGGGGCTTCTGCGGCTATCGATGCATATCTTAGTAGATACACAGGTGGAGTTCCCGGAAAGTAAGTGAATTTTCTTGGCCCGGGATTGAATCCCGGGCTGGTTTTTCGGGAGGATTGCTGTGAATAGAAAAAATCGGGAAAGACTGGTTGGATACACTTTTATAGGTCCAGACATAACTGGACTGATAATTTTCGCGATTGTCCCTGCTATTGTAGCTCTTGTAATAAGCTTCTTTTCTTGGAATGGCTTAAGTGATATGCTCTTTGTCGGTCTGGACAATTACAGGACAATGTTTCAAGACCCACAGTGGCGAAACAGTATCCTTGTGACTCTAAAGTACTCGGTCTTCTTTGTTCCGTTGAACTTCGTATTTGCTCTTCTCTTGGCAATGCTTGTTCAGAAGCCGGGGCCTGGAATAGGGCTTTTCAGGGCCATTTTCTTTGCGCCCACCGCCATGTCTATGGTTGCGGTTTCTTTCGTCTGGAAATACATGTTTCAGCCTTATGGTTTCGTCAACTACTTTCTGTCATTCTTTGGAATAACTAGACAACCACTTCTTGGCTCTATGTCTCAAGCTCTTTACAGCATTGCTGTGGTTAGTCTATACATGAGTGTTGGCTACTACATGGTAATCTTTCTTGCAGGCCTGAACGAGATTTCGAATGAATACTATGAAGCTGCTGAAATAGATGGTGCGTCAGGTGTACAGAAGTTCTTTAACATTACTCTTCCTCTGTTGAAACCAACTGTCGCTTTTGTTCTCGTAATGACTTTTTTGCAGAGCTTCCAGGTTTTCGATCAGATATACATCCTTACAGGGGGAGGTCCATTCTACAGTACTTCAACAGCGGCATTCTACATCTATTACACTGCTTTTAACATGTACCAGTTCGGTTACTCATCGGCTCAGGCTTTCACGCTATTTGCGATTCTTCTTGGAGTATCTTATTTCATGCTGAGAGCACTGAGAGGCGGTAACGTCTCCACAGGATCGTGAGGGGGTAATTATGAAGACCAGAAGAGTGAAGGGAATTCTGAGGTATTTTTTGCTAGTGATTCTAGCGATGTTCTTCCTCTTTCCAATCTATTGGATGTTCGTGAGTTCTCTGAAGTCACCTAGCGAGATCTTCGCTTTCCCGCCGAAACTAATCCCCGAGAACCCGGTGTGGTCAAACTATACAAAGGTATTTTCGCAAGTACCTTTCGCCAGATATATGCTAAACACTTTCTTTGTTGCCTCCGTTGTTACTATAGTTGCACTTCTTCTTCACTCAATGGCCGCATATTCACTGGCGAGACTCAATTATCGAGGCAGAAATTTTCTATTTATTCTTGTGATCAGTACTCTGATGATTCCGTTTTCTGCAATCCTAATCCCGCTGTTTCTTATTGTGAGAAACTTCGGCTGGATCGACTCTTACAGAGGGCTTATAATACCGGCTATTCCTCACGCTTTCGGGATTTTCTTTTTGAGGCAGTTCTATCTGGGGTTCCCTAGAGAACTGGAAGAAGCGGCAATAATTGACGGAAGCGGATTGGTGAGGGTTTTCTTCAAGATCGTACTGCCGCTCTCAAAGCCCGTGCTCTCAGCACTTGCGGTCTTCTTTTTCCTTGCAAACTGGAATTCATTCATGTGGCCGCTTGTGATAATTAATTCGCCGGAAATGAGGACAGTGCAACTGGGAATCGCCCAGTATGGTGGAGAGTATAATAATCCATGGGCTATTCAACTGGCTGCTTGCACGGTAGCTCTTATTCCCACTTTGATAGTATTTGTGGTATTGCAGAAACAGTTAATGCAGAGCATAAAAATGACCGGAATGAAACTCTGATTGGAGGAGGAATCGTTGGCGCGAAGGGTTACCATAAAAGCAATTGCCGAAGAACTGGGTGTCTCGGTAGCTTCTGTTTCAAGAGCTCTTAACGGGAAGGGTGAAGTTGGTCAGACTCTGGAGAAGAGAATTTTGCAGAAGGCAGATGAACTTGGATATATAGCCAACTATTCTGCCAGGAGCCTCAAGCATCAGAAGACAAATCTTATAGGCGTGCTGGTTCCGGACACATTCAACCCATTCTTTGCACATTTTGTGACAAAGATAGAAGAGCTTCTTTATGATTCTGGATATGAGATACTGCTTTCTACGACAAGGGAGTCTCTTGAGAAGGAACGTGAGTATCTTGAGATAATGGTCTCCAAGAACGTTACCGGTATCCTTGCAGCGCCTGTGGATAGAACCGGTAATGTTTCAATCTACAAGAGGGTGAAAGGGATGGATATCCCTATAGTCTTCTTTGATCGAAACGTTGAAGGGCTTGGTGTAAGTCAGGTGAATGTGGACAACAGAAGCGCAGTCTACATGATAGTTAGATACTTGTACCGTAAGGGTCATAGAAGAATTGCTTTTGTAGAGAGTGTTCCCAACACGTCAATGGGAGAAGAGAGATTAGCTGGCTACAGAGAGGCAATGAAGGATTTTGGTCTCAGTAAAGAATTCACCCTCGAAAGATTCGGATTATTCATAGAAAAGGATGTCAAGTCCCAAACTATTGAAATCCTCTCTCATAGACCAACGGCACTCATAACCGGTAACCTTGTCATAACAAAGGCTTTTCTTCAGGCATTGAAAACCCTTCGGGTAGAGATTCCACAAGAACTTTCGTTTGTTTCCTTTGACGACATTGAATGGCTTGAAGTAACGTCTCCGCCAATTACTGCATTCCGACAGCCTATCGAGTCCTTGGCGATGAACGCCGTGGCACTTTTGAAAAGAGAGATGAAGAACAATGAATCAAACTCTCAAATCGTAGTCGTCGAAGGTGAATTGATAATTCGTGATTCAGTTAATGATCTCTCTTCAGAAAAGCAAGGAGGTTGATTTCATGATAAGAGTAGCGGTACTCCTATTAAGCGTGGTGTTGATTTGCTCGTTTCTCCTTGCCACATCTCTTAAGGATGTTTCAGAACTGGAAATGGTAGCAAAGCTTACAGGCCCCAACGCAATCAACAACACGCTCAAGTATGACGTCTTCGGAACCGATCTTGGTCACAGTTTCAACGATGGTGAGATCACATTCTTTGTTTTTGGTGACACTTTTGGAATCAACAACACAAACTGGCGCAAGAATGTTATGGCATTCACCACCGACCAAGATCCAAGTGACGGTATCATTTTTGAAGGGTTCATAACAGGTGATGGAGGTTCGACATACGAATTTTCCGAAAACAAAATCAAACTCAATGTCGGAAAAGGAGCCGATTTATGGTCTAGTGTTGATCTCGCGCCGAAACTTCTGAAATCGCAGCTACCCGGAGGATGGTCAATAGAAACAAGAATCGAAAGCAACTCTGCTCCTGTTGGAGCAACGAATTTGTGTGGATTACTTTTCTTCAGCGGAATGCGGAGTTGGATTATGTGGGGCCATTTGGGCAACAAGAGAATGGAAGCTAGCGGAATCATCGGAGGAGAATTCGTTAAAATCGCTGAAGTGAATTCCTTATATCCATACCTGAGAATTGAAAACAGGTTATTCTCCAATGTTTACGTCTTCAGCTACAGCCAGGATGGAAAGAACTGGATTGAAGCGGGCACTTTCGATGACAAAGAGGGCTTTCTGAATTCGGCAAGGTATGGGATTGGCGCAAAAGAGTGGGGCACTTCCGACTATGAAGTGATCTTTGCGGATATTACCGAGAATTCTGTGAACTTTGCAGCGCAAGAGCTTCGCGAAGCCTTCTACTGGGGAGGACCAGAAGAATCTTCCGGAGCAGCAAAAGAACTGATTCATTCAATGCCCGGAAATATTACCGCGATTCCTACTAACGGAGTAGCGGTGAACTCCAAACTGTATATCCACTATATGATGGTCAACCGCTGGGGAGAACCGGGGAGATGGAACACGAGCTATTCTGGACTGGCGGTTTCAGAGAACGGCGGACAGACCTGGGAAATACTTGACTCAGTGAAATGGAGTTCGGAGAGTAACTTTGCCCAGGTAGGCATTGCGAAGGCATCCCAATGGCTAAAGATTCCTGATGGATGTGACGTGAACAGTGATACTTTATTCTTCTTTGGCATCCCTAGCGGAAGGTTCGGTGGAGTCAAATTAATGAAAGTGAATGGCGAAGAAATAGAGAAAATTGGTGCGTATGAATACTTCTCAGGCTTAGATAACTCAGGAATTCCTCAGTGGTCAGGAAAAGAAGAAGACGCAGCGATAATTATTGAGGCTCCAGTTGGCGAATGTTCTGCAATGTACAATCACTTCCTCGGGAAGTGGATAATAACTTATTTGAATGAGCACAGTCACGATCTTGAGATAAGAGAATCTGCCAATCCATGGGGGCCCTGGAGTAAACCATATCAGCTTGTTTCTTCCAGGGAGTATCCGGGCTTGTACGGGGCCTTTTTGAATCCTCTGTTAGTTGAAAACGAAGGAGAGTACATTTACTTCATTATGTCATTATGGATGCCATACAACGTCTATTTAATGAAAGCCAGATTAGTCAGATAGGAGGTTTAGGATGGACTTTTCTAGTGGAACTCTTAGAAACCTGATGACACTAAAAGATGCAAGGAGAGGAAGAATATCATCTTACGATGAAAGCGGCGGCAACAGGGACTGGAAAGCAATAGCAGCAGGAGAGACATTGGTTCTGGGAGAAATTGAAGGACCAGGAGTTGTCAGCCATATTTGGATGACATTCAGGTCTACTGAGAAGCACTTCTTGCGCAAGGGCATACTCCGGGTCTTCTGGGATGACGAAAGTGCGCCAAGTGTTGAGACTCCAATAGGGGATTTTTTCGGTGCCGGTCATGGGAAGACAGTTAACTTCTCTTCGCTGCCCATACAAATGTCGCCCGAAGATGGTCGTGGATTCAACTGCTTCTTTCCTATGCCATTCAGAAAAAGGGCACGGATAGAGATTACTAATGAGAATTCTTCCCAAGATCTTGTTGCCTATTACTATATTGATTACGAACTCTGGCCAAAGTTGCCAGAGAACATAGCTTACTTCCATGCGCAATGGCGAAGAAAGCAGGGCGTTTCGAGAGATGAAAGTGTTCTGGTGAAGACACTTGCTCCCAATAATCTAAAGGATTTTGCTCTGGAGCCGTTTGTAGCGAACAACATCTTCGAGTTTCAAGGCCAGAACAAGACCGGCAGGAACAACTACGTCGTTCTTGATGCTCAAGGCAAAGGTCATTACGTCGGTTGCTTCTTCTATGTTCATAACATGCGAGAGACAGATCAGTGGGATTGGTACGGAGAAGGCGACGACATGATTTTCATCGATGACGATTCGTGGCCGCCTTCCCTCCACGGTACGGGCACTGAAGATTACTTCAGTATGGCCTGGTGTCCATCTCAGAGATATGCGTCAGATTACTTTGGACTGGTACTTCCGGGAGATAGCAACTGGAAGGGTTACATGAGCATGTACAGATTTCATATAGAGGATCCGATTTATTTCAGCAAGTCGTTGAAAGTAACCATAGAAAAGGGGCATAACAACAATCGCTTTGACGACTATTCATCTGTTGCTTTCTGGTACCAGGCAGAACCTCACAAAAGTTTCGAATCACTGCTGCCACCTGAAGATAGGTTGCCCTATGCTGATTAGGAGTGAATTAATCCGACGATCACTCGATCTGTGAGCGATTTTCGGTGCTGTCCGAATTCATTGACTGCGATTCCCCAGAAGCAAGCAGAAGCGTCAAGTTGCTGCTCCCGTTTTCCTGTAAAGAAATTCGATAAGCGCGTTCTTTTGGAATGACTATTATTAGTACTAGCAACTGAAAACAGCATTTCTTGAACCCATTAGAATCGTTTCATGGAGTTCTGTCTCTTCTTTGACTCCGCTGTGATAGTTGTCGGCCATTTCAGTGCGGTAGTTGCTTCGGGAAGGCGAATGCCCTGAGGAGAAGAAAGGCGAAGGCTTGAGGAAGTGGTTTCCTCAGCAAAAAAAGAACAAATAAATAGAGAACAAATAAATAGGGTCAGACTCCATTTTTCACTGCTATGTGAGTAATTGCAATCGCCGCCAGCTCTATCGTTACCTGCGTTTTTACCGGCTTTATCCTCAAATTGTGGGGACACTGTCCGCACAATTGAAAACCATGCTGCCTGCGGACTTACATGGAATTGAAAAAGTGTAAATAAACGAAATAAACGGGTCAGACTCCATTTTTCACCGCTGCGAACACTACAAGAAGATGGTTGAGAAATCGAAAGCAGAAACAGGTATCTCCCAAGAAGCCTGTGCAAAGCATTTTAGAATGTATTCAATGGAAGGCCTTAGCAAGAAAAAATGAACATTCGAGTGTCGAAAACAAACCAACCGCACGACTTTAGAAAAGAAGGAATGATGGGTGTATAATTTACACACGATGTGTAACGGTGGTGAAGCCATGGAAAATATCAGAGAAACTAAGGAAAGGCATAACATCATGTTGAAACCCTCATCGTGGAAGATACTCAAAGAGTTGAAAAAAGTTCAGGGCAGAAGTGCCAGCGAAATCATAGAGCATGCTTTGTGGAACCTTATAAAAACAGAAGGATATAATTCTATGTACTTCAAGATAATGGCAACAACTGAACCATGTGATCCACAAGAAAACGAAGAGCTAACGAGAATACTAGATCAGATGACAGAAGAAGATCTAAAAGTAGTCAGAAGATATGAACTACATCGTTGAACTCACAAACGCGGCCGACAAGCAACTTGAAAAACTGGACCAGAAGCAGCAAGACAGGAAAAACGATACTTTACTAGATCTTTGTGAGTTCTATGATGGTTCGTCGAACAAGAAACCAGACATTAAGCCTCTTACTGGGAAGTATAATGGCCTTCTTCGATTGAGAGTCGGCAGTTATAGAGTAATATTTCAATTGAAAGGCGGTCAATTTCTGGTGCTCGTAATTCAGATAGTCAGAAGTGGAGACGCTTACAGATAAGATCAAATGTGTTCTTCTTTCTATCTTCTTATTAGCCTTCAGCCGGTCTTTGTTCTTAAGCTCACAGCGGATCTTCTTGACGCTTCTGATCTAAGTCCCCGCTTGAGCGGGGTGGCGTCATGCTCCTGCCGACGGGGAGTGTGCTCTTAAGATCGGTCGAGTTCAGTCTACACTAGATCTTCTTCTTCACTTCTCTCTTCATAGCCCTGCTGATTACGAGGAATATTATCAGAAAAGCTAGACCTGTTAGGACGGCTATGCTCCTGGAATAGCTAATAAATAAGTCTCCTAAGAAAAAGCCGCCCGCCAGAAACAGAATTGTGCATATCAGGTCTCCGACTGCGAACAGAGAGATAGCGGTCGCTTTCGGTGAATCGCTGAATCCGGCGAACACGGGCACATATTTCCCTATTAGGGGAATCACTTTCGAGAATAGGTAGAAGAGTCGCGGTGAAGAGAGAAAAAGGCCTGTTCCCAGAACCAGAAAACGCTTTAGCCAAGATACACTTTTTGAGCTGGAGTAATTGCCGCTGACTGCATTTCTGAAGTAATTACCCACCAGAATAAACAGAATATCGGTGGAGAGCAGAGAGAGAATGGACAAGAGTATAACGGGTACCGGTTTAAGTATGCCTGCGGCTATGAGTATCCCGCCCGACACGATAAAGACCGGAATGCCAGACTGATCTATTACTGTACCAAAGAAGACAACCAAGTATCCATACTCTCTCAAAAGCTCCAGGGCTCTATCCATATCAATGTCAACAGCAGTTGCAGAGGAGATCACATAAGATACAGGTGGCACAAGCAGCGGCAGTAGTTCCCACGTCTTTCTTGTTGACGTAGGCACCGCCCACTTTCCAGACCTGATCTCTTTGTTTGAGTGTTTCGTTGTTTGGATCTACAGACCTCAGTTCATTCCAGGTATTCGAAGCCTCGGTTTGGCTACCTAGCTTTTCGTACTGGATAGCTAGAAAAGCCAGATAGTTCGGCTCTCTGGAACCCACTTGCATAGCTTTCTTGATATATGTTATCGCTTCAGCGTGATTACCAAGTTCGGCGTGGCTAAAGGCCAGTTGAGCGAATATCCAATCGTCTTGTCCACCATTCCTGATTGCGGTTTCTAAGTCCTCAATCGCTTTCGAGTGGTTGTTCTGGCTGCTTTGCGCAATTCCTCTTATTCCGAACGCTTCATATCTCGAGCTGTCGATAGCTATCGCTTGCGTGCAGTATTCGATGGTTTTCCCCCAGAGCCTTTGAGAGTATGATTCGGTTGCGTTGGCGATCAGAATATCGTAATTCTGGGAAGCCCTGTCACTGTAATGATAACTTCTTTCCGTATGGACTCCCGAATCGTATTCCTCGCGTTTTTCCGGAGTCCCGAGGACTTCGTAGGCTTCATTTATCTCTTTCATCTTCTGTTCTGCGAGTTCACGAAGCGGATTGTTGGAATGTTTGTCGGGATGATAAAGACTTACGAGTTCACGATAACGTTTCCGAATTTCAGACTGAGTTGCATCTGGCTTTACGCCGAGCACCTCGTAATAATTGGCCATTCTCAGCCCTCCTTATCGAATTTCTCTTTCGCTATCTCAAGACTGTTCATCACAGTATTCATTGCGCTTGATACGATCTCTCTATAATAAGTGTCCAGTGAAGGTTTTCCTTGAAGATATATGGCCTTCAACGAAGACTCCACGCCATTCTCGACTAAACCTATCATGTCTTCACGGTTCTGACCCTGTAAGAGGTTGAAAGACCCTTTAGCTACGTCAGAATGAAAGTCTTCCAGCGCATCGACAAGGTACATGATTTTCAGCATATTTATGGAAATAGATTCGCTGCGTTCTGAGTTTCCATTAGCAGGGAAGAATTCAGCGGTCAATCTTCCCCCGAACTCTATGAATTTGCTTAGCCTGTCCAAAGGATTAAGCTTTGGATCTCGTTCGACTTCCAGCGCGGCTAAGCACTCTGATTTCAGATCGGAAATCGATATCTCCCTCTCCGCAAGTTTCCTCTCGGATAGTCTGAAGACCTTGCCAAGGATCTTCAAGAAGATCCTGTTTCTTATAGTAATCTCATTGTCAAACTCCTTGTCCCATAGGGCTATAAGGATCATCAATACAGAAAGATCAGACAATGGATCAAAGTAAGCCTCATACCCTGCCAATACTTCAACTTTCTTGGGTTGTATAATACAGCTCTTTTTTATTACCTTTTCTTCATCGATCGAAGGCAGAAAACCTGACTGAATCGAGAAGAAAATCGGATCATGCTGCAAAAGCATTGAAGCCCTTGTTCCGTATAGCCTCTTGAGATTATGGCAGAGCGTGCAGTAGATAACCTGATACTGTCTTCTCGCTTCGGGCGAAATCGAGTTCCCCGGTTTGAAATATCCAAGCATACGTACCTCGTTTTAGATCACTGCTTTTTTTACCTGTTCAGGCTTCATTTGATTCTCTTGTTACTGCTGTGGGCATCTCTGTGGAATCTTCAGATGCCCAAGGAATATATTATCTCACAGGTGTTACTGCTTCTTCACGCTGATCTACAGACTTTACCCTATCTCGTTTGTAGTCCACTGCCAGCCTTGCCGTGAGTACTAGTATCCTATAAACATACTCGATTACCTGTGAAAGCTTTACGAACTTGCAAAACCTAGAAACATTGAGACCTTGTCTGGCTGAAGACACCTCTCTGTGACAAAGCTTCCTCCAGATTCGCAAAGAACTTCTTGCAAGCAAGATATATCTTTGGGTAGTTCCTTCTCGTAAGATTGATACTGTCTCTTATCGTTGATACTCGAATGTCACTCAGATTATTCAACCACTTATCGAAAAGATCATCAAGTTCCCTTTCTTCTGCATCATCGACTGCTAGATAGTTCTTCCGAATAATTATGACTGCGAGAGCCTTTATGGTCTTAATTATCGAAGATTAAATAGGGTCAGACTCCATTTTTCAGACTAAACGAGAAATAGAAAACAAAAAATCTGCGAGATTATTCCTAAGGACAGAAAAAAAGTCAAGCAGGGCTCTTCATCTGCTCCTCCCTAGAGGATACCTAATACAAAAAGATTATGCCACTATGGTTCACATGTAAGCCATCTAAGTTCATCGTTGAAGAACGAGATACGGAAACACGTACAAAATGATGAAATGCCGCTCTTTCATGCCAGCAGTATGCAACAGCTCTCCACATCATACGGATTTACAGGACGGAGCATCAACGCAATGGAAAGAAACGGAATTCCGAAGCACTAAGGATTGGAAACTACTTCCGATATCGGGAGTAACTTCTGCCCCCGGAAGTACTTTTTCTCGTATGCAGAGTTCACCTTCTAGCCACGGGCCTTGTAGAATGAATCGAATCCAACCGCTGCCAGAATTACAAGTCCTTTGAACACATATTGAACATAGAGATCTATCCCAATCAGGTTGAACGCATTGGTTATCATCGTCAGCAACAACGCCCCGATGAGAGTTCTTACGACTGAACCTTCTCCCCCAGACACACTTGTACCACCGATTACCGCAGAAGCTATCGCATCCAGCTCATAGCCCTGGCCGGCAAGAGGTGTAACTGAAAGCAGCCTTGAGGCGTAGACGATTCCTGACATTGCAGCCATTACTCCTCCGGCAACGAAGGTCAGGGTTATGTAGAAGTCGACTTTGATTCCTGAGAGTCTTGCCGCCTCTTTGTTGCCGCCGATGGCACAGGAGTACCGGCCGAATTTCGTCTTGACAAGAATGAACTGACCGAGAGCTACTAGGATCAGCAGCAAAATTATTGGAAAGGGAATCGGCCCTATGTAGCCGTTGCCGATGAAAGCAAACCCTTCTGAATCGACATAGAGAGGATAGCCGCCCGTATACATATAAACGATCCCTCTTATAATCGTCATAGTCCCCAGAGTGGCAATGATTGGCGGGATATGGATTTTCGAGCTAAGGAATCCATTTACCGCTCCAAAGGCGGCACCAACAAGCAAAACAACAATCACTGCGAGGAACCAGTGCATAGAAGATTGCAGTCCAACCGCCATAGCGGCGGAAAGAGCCAGCAGTGATCCGACCGAGATGTCGAACCCGCCGCCGATAATGACAAAGGTGGAGCCGATAGCCATTATGCCGATTATCGAGCTCTGCCTGAATATGTTTATGATATTTCTCCAAGACAGAAAATTGGGTGTCATAAGCGAGATGACCAGCGCCAACACAAAGAATGCTATGATGATTTTGTACTTTCCCAGAAAGCTTACCAACCTCGACTTAACAGCGGGTCCTGACATTCAACTCACCACCTGATTATCTAGATGCTCTTGTTTTCCGCTCAACGCCTTCTTCAGGATCTCGTCCTGGCGAGCTCCGCGTTTGAATTCTCCCACGACCTCTCCATCTGCAATTACAAGGATTCTGTCGGATACTCTCTGAACTTCCGGCACTTCCGAGGAAATGAAGATAACGGAGAAGCCGTTCTCGGCAAGCTCTCTCACAATCGAGTAAATCTCACTCTTTGCCTTCACATCGATTCCCTGTGTCGCCTCGTCCATGATCAGCAATTTTGGGCTGGTCAGCAGCCACTTTGCGATTACGACTTTCTGCTGGTTGCCTCCGCTGAGAAACTTCGTCTGCTGATGTATCGAAGCAAGTCGGATATTAAGCCTTTCCCTGTATTCATTCGCCTTGACATACTCTCTCTTTGTCAGGATCAATCCGGGTGTCACAGTGAAATCGCTTATCGCAGGGAGAGTAATATTCTTGAAGACCTCGAAAAGCATTATGAGGCCATCGGATTTCCTGTCTTCTGGGATCAGCGCTATCCCTGCATTTATGGCATCTACCGGCGAGCTCAGATTCACTCTCTTGCCCTCGACAGTTATCTCGCCGCTGTCTGCTTTCTCGGCGCCGAAAATCGCCCTGGCCAGCTCTGTTTTTCCCGAGCCGGTGAGACCGGTAATTCCAAGCACTTCACCGGGATAGACTTCGAATGAGATATCCCTGACTCTAGGCAACTTTTGAACGTTCTTCACAGATATGACGGGTGGAAGATCGTAGTTTGCAGAGCTCGAAATATCTTCGATATCATGAAAGACTTCACCGACCATTAAATTGACGATTTCTTCTCTGTCAGTTTCAGCAGTATTCAGAGTGGAGACCTTTCTGCCGTCTCTGAGGACTGTAATTCTATCTGTAATTCTGAAGACCTCTTCCAGGATATGTGTGATATACAGAATCGAGATTCCCCTGCTTTTAAGTTGCGAGATTATCTTGAAGAGATGATCCGACTCTTCCTTCGAAAGCGAGGCCGTCGGCTCATCCATAATCACTACCCTCGAATTCCTGGAAAGTGCCTTCATGATTTCCACAACCTTCTGCTGTGCCACCCCGAGCCTGAATATCTTCTCGTCCGGTGAGAGATCAAATCCATACGATTCACAAAGGCTGCGAAATCTCTTTCTCATATTCTTCTCTGAAAGCAGGCCCGAGACCTGCATCTCGTCACCGAGGAATATGTTCTGCTCGACAGTGAATTTGGGAATGAGGCTCCTCTCCTGATAGATAACACTTATTCCCTGCCTGAAAGATTCCGTTGGAGATGAGAAGCTTGTTTCCTTCCCGTCGTAGAGAATAGTCCCGGCATCTTTCTGATAAGCTCCGACAATGCATTTTGTGAGCGTCGACTTTCCCGATCCGTTCTCTCCCAGAAGAGCGTGGACCTCCCCCTCTCTCACGTCCATGTCTACCCTGTCAAGAGCCTGAACACCGGGAAAGCTCTTGGATAATTCCTTCACTTCTAGAATGAGTCTAGAGCCGGTAGTATCTCTATTCAACTAAATCACCCACATACTCGAGAATCTTATCGCTTATGTGCCTTATATCCCACGAGAGAACAAACCCATCATGGCCTTTTCTAAGAGTTGCCTCTACATAATTCCCGACTTCGTCCAGTCCGACCGAACATACAGGTGGAATATTGACCGCCTCAAAGCCTGGGAAGATCCTGGTTACCGGATTGAGATTCATCTGGTCGATCTTATTCAGCTCGAGTACATAGTTCTTCTGATCGATGCCGCTCATTCTTATTTCTTCAAAGCTTTCAGGCAACAGAAGGCCGGTCAGCTCTCCGATAATCTCAAGCGCTTCTCTCTCCGAAAGCCGCAAGGCGTGATCCACGAGAATTTGCGCCAGAGAGAGAAGTTCCATCGGAAGTCCGGCCGGCCCCATTGTTTTGCAGTAAATCATCGGCTTCATCCAATCCACATGCCTGGATATTCTCTCGTAATCCTGCGAAACGATATTTCTAAGAGAAGGGGAGAAAAGATCCACGCCCACTTCAAGGCCCACGTTTTTCGCCCTGTCGGAATATTGAGTTAGCAGCTGGAGCACCGATGACCTTCTGAACTCGAGAAATTCCCCGGTAATTATGTAAAACTCTTTGAGAGTTTCAAGTACTTCGTCCATTCCCCTCTTCGAACCGAGCTTTCTTAAAAAACCGTGAATTGCCTCCTCAAAGGCTGAACCCGTTGCGCTCGATCTCTCTTTGCAGGTGTCGCAGAAGCAGGTAAGCATCTCTCCTATCCCGTTGGCCGGCGAAGGAAAACGGATCCTGTCGAGAAAGACACCGTCGAAGTCGGCAAGACCAAGGATTTCTTCGAAGCGGCTTAGAAAGGCCTCCTCCTGACTTATCTTGTTGGGGCAAAGAAATTCAAACTCCTCACCGCCGGCCTTTTGGGATTCCAGTATCTCCGACCGGCCGCTTTCTATCGTTCTGACTATCTTGAAGGCGTCCGTATCGAAATCTACTGGCGTGTCTGCCAGCATGGGATACCAGAGATGCGGAGAGACCCCGACGTCTCTGCAAATCGAGACAAGCGGGGAAAGATATTCGGGCCGGACCGACCAGATAATGAGCTTCTCAAGTCCTGCCTTCTTTGCCTTCGAAAGTTTCTCTGTAAGGCTTCCTGAATTATCCCTGGACAGCTCCTCGTTAAAGAACAGCTGTGAGAGGATATTGATCTTACCTGCTTCAGACATCAGCGACCTCCTATCGTATTTCTCTTACATTTCCGGTTCGAAATCGGCCACGTTATCCTTTGTAACCATTACTTGCTGGATCTCGATGAACTTTGGCACTTCCTGGCCGGTCAGGTATAGATGGGCGGCCTCAACTGCTTTGTAGCCTTCTTCAATAACCGAGAAATACGTGGAAGCGTAAACGTCTCCGGCTTCAATGTAAGGAACGAGCTCTTTCGCATACTCCAGGCCCAAAACCACTACGTCGGTGATTCCTCTCTCCTTGAGCGCCATCGATGCCGCTATGGCTCCCGACCACCACTGGCAGGCAATGACGTCGACATTTCTGCCGCTCTGGAGGAAAGCCTCCATGAACGCAAGCGTTCCTTCCTTTGTCCAGCCGTCGATAGGGCGCTTCTCAATTATGCTCCAGGAAGGATTTCTTTCAGCAACGGAGAGAAAACCCTCTTCTCTCATTCTCTGGGCAGTTGTACCTGGATTACCTTCTATAAGAATTATGTCGATGTCGGCGTTCCCAAAGAGCTTCTCGACAAATTCTGCCTGGACAACGCCTGATCCTATCTCAGAACGACCTATGTGGCTAATGACACCCGGATACTTGCCTTCAGGATCTGTTCCGATGCTGTTTGTGAATGTTATCAATGGAATTCCGGCTTCGTCGCAGCGAGTTACCGCCGTTCGAAGGGCCATGTTATCCGCCGCGCAAAGTAGCACGAGATCTACACCTCTTGCAATGAAGTTCTCAACCTGAGACAGTTGCTTGCCTGCATCCCATTCTGCGTCCGCATAGATCAGGTTCAGTCCAAACTCCTTAGCGGCCGCATCCAACCCTACTCTCTGGACGCTGAAGAATTCAACGGTTCCGGGAAGCAAAACTGCAACGTCCGTCCCAAATAGAATTCCTGCCGTTAGAACGAAGATCAAAGCCAGTAGAACAGTAATCTTTCTCATAAGTACCTCCTCTTGTAGTTTCCTGCCGTTCAAAATCCCGAAGTTCCCCCTAGAACCTCTTTAAGGAGCAACTCTTTCTGAGCAAAATAAGCTCCGCCGATGACAACACTGTAAGGCTCAAGAGCCGCTCTGACAAGTAGATCAGGTCTGTAAAGCTCTTGAGGAAGAACCTTCCTCAGAGTGCTGTCGATTATCGGGAAAATCCGGTCATACTGGTTGAAGCCAATACCACCCCCTATCAAAAGTCTTGCCGGATCGAGAAGCATAATTGCATTGGCAAATGCAAGCGCAAGATGTTCGCAGCCTCCCACAATTCTTTTGAGGATTCTCTCATCGGAGTCCATCTTCTCGAATAGGTCCTTTACGCTGAATTCCCAGCCGTTTTTCCTGCAGAAAGACTCGAGAGCAAATCCCGAGAACCACTGTTCGAGCCTTCCAAATCCAGCATTCATCTTTGATTCCGTAGACCAGTCGGTGACAAATTCGCCGATTTCGCCGGCTCCACCGACGCATCCTCTGTAAACCGAATCATTTATGACGATACCTGAGCCTATACCGGTTCCGATCGAAACCAGAATCACATCATTGTACTCCTTTGCAGAACCGATCCATGACTCCCCGAAGGCGGCAAGTGTAACATCGTTTTCGATCAGCGTCGAAATCCCGAACTTCTTCTCGACCGGCGTCTTGAGATCAAGATTGCCGATGTCGAAGGAGGGCATGTATTTTATCTTCTGCGTAGCCCTGTCTACCGTACCGGGAATGCCTAAAGAGATTCCCAGTACCTTCTCTTTTCCGACTCCCTCTATGTAACTCTCGAGCCTCTCATTCAACTCATCTACTAGACCCCTCTCGGTTCGAAGAAGGTCAGTGTCTATAGTGTCGCGTTTCAAGATATTTCCGTCGAGATCGATCAACGCGAAGATAGTCTTGGTTCCGCCTATGTCAACACTTAGTACGTTTCTGTAATCTTTTGCGAAAGAGATATTTATAGGTTTCCTGCCACCGGAAGATTTGCTCTGTCCGAGCCCGTTCTCTCTTACAACTCCCTCTTCAACAAGGTCGTTGACAATTGAAGATATGGTCGGTTTGCTGAGTCCGGTCAGTTTCGCTATTTGGACTCGAGAAGTACTCTTCCTTTCTCTAATTATCCTCAGAATTTCGCTCGTTCTGATCTCAGTAAGTTTCGATACCACTTCTTCCCCCCCCGCTTCCTTCCTTCATTTTCTTCTCCGCCGATTCATGACTGACAACCGGGAGATCGCTTACAGAAAACACCAGAAGGACATCATTCCAGTTGGTAAATAAAAACTACTAACTAATTCAATTGAATTATAGCCCTTGAAGCGTCAATGCCAAAGGGCAATCTGGCTCGACGGCGCGGATCCTACAAGCAGGATTTGACAACTAATCACTTTCACTCTTCTCTCTTGAACCGTAGTCGAGTCGTAAAAATGTTAGAGATGATTTCTCTATTCTCGAAAAAACCCATCTTCCTCCTACAAATCTTCGTTAACCCTTGTTCCTTACATGAAAGTGCGTGGGTCTTGTATTTCAATGGACACAGGAACGGCTCTTTGAGAAAATAATTCTGCTGTGAATCGAAGGCCGAAATCAAAAGCTCTTCATTGTGGCTGCAATAATGCCTGAAGATAAGAACAATCCAAATAATCACGCCTAGGCAATTGGAATCGGTCGACATCGCCAGAAATTAAGTACGGAAATGAAGACTTTATTTTGTATACTCATAATACATCATACATAATACGTATGATGACTAGAGTTATTGGGGGTAGATCGAATTCATGGCAAGAAGAAAATCACTTTACGAGATCATATATTCGCAAATAGAGAGAGAAGTCCAGAAGATGAGCGACGGGACGCAGCTTCCTTCAATAGAGAAGCTCTGCGAGGATTATGGTGCAAGCAAGACCGTTCTAAGAGAAGTAATAACGGCGCTGGAAAAGGACGGCCTTGTCGTAAGAAGGCAGGGTCTCGGAACCTTTGTTGTGAAAGACAGCGGGCTTGTTCATACGGGGATTGAATACTTGAGGGGTCTGACGAGAATCATCTCCAGCTCGGGAAAGAACCCCGAGCTCATCTATGACAAGTTTTGCGAGGTCAAGGCCGATGAAAGGCTGGCAGAAAAGCTAGAGATGCCTGAAAACGTGAGCCTGGTGCTCACAGAGAGGGTCTATGCAGCCGATGGCGTACCTGCAATATTTGCCAGAACTTACATCGCATCCGAGAGGATTCCCGGAAAAACCGAAGCCCTGTTAAAGACGCTTGAGGGAAGGAAGGCAAAGGAACTGGTTCTATTTGATCTTCTGGAAGAAAACTTCAAGGATCCAATCAGATACGCAATTGCCGAAATAGAATCGAGACTTGTCGACGAAGAGTTGGCCGGACTGCTCAAAATGAGACCGGGCTCATCAATAGTGCTGCTGAAGGAAGTTCACAGGGATATCAAAAACGTTCCCATGCTCTACTCGGAGGATTTCATAAACACGGCGGTGTTCAGAATACACGTTCTCAGAAAGAAGATTTGAGGTGACATTATGATGGAGGATTACAGAGAGCCAGTCGGACTTGAAGGAAAGCTTCAGTATCACATCGAGTGCCAGGCGGGAGACATAGCGCCAGTAGTTATCGTCCCGGGAGATCAGGGAAGAGTTGAGAAGATTGTCAGTAGACTTAGCAGCACAAAAAAGATTGCGGAAAACAGAGGTCTTATCACCTATACAGGTGAGTTCAACGGCAAACCAGTCTCCGTTACTTCTACCGGCATGGGTGGCCCTTCAGCAAGTATTGCATATGAAGAGCTTATCAATGTGGGGGCGAGGGTGCTGATAAGGATCGGCAGCGTAGCCGGACTGCAGGAGTACGTAAATGAGGGGGACATCGTTGTGCCGTATGGTTGCGTACGTGATGATGGAGCCTCGAACTACTACGTCCCGGCGAATTTTCCCGCAGTGCCTTCTCCAGATGTTTACTCATCTCTGACGGCTTCGGCAAGAACTCTTGGAAGAGAGATCATTACGGGAATCAACTGGACTCATTCCTGCTTTTACAAACGCGATCCCGAATACTTTCAGAGCTGGAGCAGAAGAAGGGTAGTCTCACTCGAAATGGAGGCTTCGGCACTATTTGTGATCTCTTACCTGCGTGGCGTAAAGGCTGGATTCATAGGTGTATGCTATGCGAACAGATACAGGCAATCTGCCGGCTCAAAGGTTGATCTTTCCGTTAAAAATCCGAGGAGAGACCAAATCGAAGACTCAGTGAAAGATGCGATCGAAATAACCTTGACTGCAATAGAGAAGATGTACAGCGAAGATCTTGTATAACGACCGAAGGGAGGGGATTCTATGAGAAACAGATTTCTGCTTTTTCTTGTTGTTCTCTTGACTGTTTCATGTTTCGCGGTTCCGCTTCAGCTCTCAAGCGAGGTTGGAATTCACACAGACGCCTGGAAGACCAGAATGGAGGGGTTTACAAAAGAGACCGGAATCGAAGTGGAGATTCAGCAGTTTCCTTATGCAAATTACCTTGATCAACTAATGCTCGGGTACACTTCCGGAAGGGTAGAGATAGACGTACCTTACATTTCTATGCTCTGGTACCCCGCTCTTTCGATTGGGAACTACATCTATCCGATCAGCGATATTCCCGGATACGAGAAGATCGACGAGTCGGATATTCCGGGAATAAGAAACGCGAAGCTGAATGGAAAGACGTACATCGTGCCCTACATGAACGAACTCGGAGGAATAATCTATCGAAAGGACCTTTTCGAAGACCCGACTGAAAAGGCTAATTTCATTGCCAAATACGGCTACGAACTTCAGCCGCCGCAGACTTTAGAGCAATACAGAGATGTCGCAGAGTTTTTCAACAGGCCGCCTGATCTTTACGGGGTAACTCTCATGGGAAGAAGAAGCATCTTTCTTGCAACCCACTTCATGCAGAGGCTGTGGGCAAAAGGCGGAGCATTGCTCGATTTGAACATGCGCCCGATCTTCAACTCCGAAGCCGGCATCGAGGCTCTGGAAGAAGTGAAGTACATGTTCCAGTTCGCCAATCCCGCTGCAATGAACTATGACTTCCAGGAAGCCTTGAACGAATTCATAAGTGGGCGGAGCGCAATGGCAGAGGTTTGGACAACTGGAATGTTCTACGTCGAAGATCAATCGAGGTCGTCTGTAGTTGGCAAGGGTGGTTTCGTTGGATTCCCGAGACCAGAAGAAAAACTGGGAGAGAAGCTTCCGATGCTCTACATTTCCTGGGGGTTCTCGGTCAGCAGTGCCGCTCCGGACAAGGAAGCGGCGTTGGAGTGGTTACTTTATGTAACAGAGACGCAGAACGAGGTTGAAGCAGCGCCTACTGGCAACATTCCTGCACGGTTCTCTGCTCTGAACAGTCCGGAGCTCGCAGAGTCTTTCCCATGGATCGGCGATTTCGCTGCTGCTATGGAAAAGTGCATCCCGACGCCAATAGTACCTTTGATTCCCGAAGGCGGAAGCATTGTGAGCGGCATAATAGCTCCGGCCGTCTCGGAATTCTTGGCGGGAACGAAAACTGCCGAAAAGGCTTTGAATGACGCAGTCAAGGAAGTTGACAGACTTATGAGAGACGGAGGCTACTATTGATTTGATACGGAGCCGGGTCGAAAGGCCCGGCATTTTCTATGGTAGGTGATCAAATGAAGTCGAGACGTAGATCTAGAGGTTATTGGTATATTCTTCCTTCAATGGTTTTTATAGTCATAATCTTCATGATACCACTGACCTATACTATCGTGATGTCCTTTCTGCGGTGGAATCTGCTCAGGCCGGATCTGGGCATAAGAGCGGCAGGCTTCAGCAATTACGTCAGGCTATTCACCGACCCTTTCACGCTGGACACTGTGGGAAGGACCTTCTACTTTGTTTTGGGGGCGGTCTTAATAGAGCTGATTGCGGGGCTGTGCATAGCTCTTGCCCTGGATACGGAATTCAAAGGCTGGAAGATTGTTCAGTCGGTCTTGCTCGTTCCATTCATGATCGCTCCCGTCGTTGTGGGGTATGTCTGGCGCTTTGTTCTAAACAGTGACTATGGACCAATTATTCATATATTGAGACAGCTCGGGCTTGGAGGACTTGTCGAAAAACCCCTTCTGTCAAATCCTTCTGCGGCGATGCCTGTATTGATTGTTGCAGATGCGTGGGAGTACATTCCATTTGTGACTCTCGTCTTGCTTGCAGGGCTCAAATCAATCCCTTACGAACCGTATGAAGCGGCATTTGTGGATGGAGCAAGTTCCCTTCAGAGATTCCATTACATAACGCTGCCGCTTCTCAGGCCTTCTATACTGGTCGCAGTGGTAATAAGGACCCTCACATCTCTGCGTGTCTTCGATATTGTGTTTATAATGACTGGAGGAGGTCCCGGAACTGCTACGGAGACTCTCGCCTTCTACGGTTACAGAACTGCCTTTCAGGCGTATAACGTCGGCTTTTCTTCGGCGATTAACATGCTTACTTTCGCCATAGCGGTTTTCTTCACAATACTCTACATGAAGATAATAGGCGGTGGAAAGAACTATGCTTAGGAAGAAACCTTTCACCAGAATAGTGGTTTTTGTGGTCATAGCTATGGCGCTAATCTGGACTCTGGTACCACTGGCGTGGATACTGCTTTCCTCTTTCAAATTTGAGGCCGACCAGTTCTCGATGCCACCCAAGTGGGTTCCAGCACGTATCACCTTCCAGAATTACGCGAAGTTCTTCGGAAATTCCGAGTTTGTCCGTTCTCTGATCAACAGTGTTATGATAACGTTTTTCTCGACAGTCATAGCGCTTTTGCTTGGGGTGCCTGCGGCTTATGCTCTGGCAAGGTTTGACTGGAAACATGCAAACACTATCGCTTTCGTCGTCCTGCTGGCGAGAATGACGCCGCCGATTGTCATGGTTCTGCCCTTCTTTATGATCGCAAGATATCTAGGAATATCAAACACTTACCTCCCTATCGTACTGGCGCTTTCATTTTTCAGCGTCCCGTTTGCAATCTGGATGATGCGCGGTTTCTTTCAGGAGATCCCCAATTCTCTCGAAGAAGCTGCCATGATAGATGGGTGCACGCGATTTCAATCTTTGAGGAGAGTTGTCCTCCCCCTCGTCATGCCCGGTCTCTCGGCCACGTCCATACTATGCGCCCTCATCGCCTGGAACGAGTTCCTGTTTGCCCTAGTTCTTACAGGCAGAGACACCAGACCTCTACCCGTTCTGGTCAACATGTTCGTTAGCGAAAGAAATATTGAATGGGGTGTAATGAGCGCAGCGGCAATAATCACCGTACTCCCTATGATAGTTTTCGGTCTCCTTGTGCAAAACGACCTCGTTCGGGGCCTTACAATGGGAAGCTCTAAGTAAAGCCTGGATTTAGGATTGGCAGGTTACGAGTCCAAAAGAAGCAGCTGGAAAAAACCATGGTTGATTGCTTCCTTCAACAAATTCAATGCTTTCGCTATCACCCCAAAAACACTTACGATTCTTCAATTCATGGAATTGTCTTCAAGAACCGAAGCATGTAGTTTATCGTATGGGATAATAATCGAAACGAGAAAACAGTTTTTGAACAGGGGGTAAGGCGAAATGCCAAGAATGCTTGTTGCAACTGCGCCAGGAAAGGCGTCGATTGTTGAATAGAGCGTAGATTAAATAGGGTCAGACTCCATTTTTTGGTCAAATTAAATAGGGTCAGACTCCATTTTTCAGACTAAACGAGAAATAGAAAACAAAAATCTGCGAGATTATTCCTACGGACAGAAAAAAAAGTCAAGCAGGGCTCTTCATCTGCTCCTCCCTAGAGGATACCTAATACAAAAAGATTATGCCACTATGGTTCACATGAAAGCCGTTCTATGTTTATCGTCAAAGAGCAAGATGCGGAAACACGTACAAAATGATGACATGTCGCTCTTTCAGGCCAGCAACATGAAACAGCTCTCGACATTATCCGGATTTACAGGACGGAGCATCAACGCAATGGAAAGAAACGGAACTCCGAAGGACCACAAAGGATTGGAAACTACTTCCTATATCGGAAGTAACTTCTGCCCCCGGAAGTACTTTTTCTAAAGAAAATCAGACTCGATTTTTCAGAGCCACAATTCTAATCTCTTTCATTCTATGTGTTGGCAGTATGAGGCCAACAGTTTTGATAGAACCGTCTTCTCTGGCAATAAAACGGGAACTTCCCCAAGAATCAAAACCCAAAGAACTGTAGCCATGGCTCTTGTACATTGACGACGTTGTCACCGGTTCTGAAAAGGCTCCTTCACTGGATTGATAGCTCATTCGATCGTATCCTTCACCGCTGGCTGGACAAAACTTACCGCATAGCTATTTCCCTTGAGAAAGACCGTGTCATAGTAAGAAATCCAGAGATACTCTCCGTCATGGAGATCTTCACTCAAGCTGTCTCCTATAAGCCACGCTCTCGGCACGGGCGCACGCGCAACCGATATGAAATCGTCCCAGCCCGCGATTGCAACCATATGGACAAGAGAATCGACTGGCGACTCGTTGTAACAGTAGTACTGTGTCGCGCGAAGAAACTTGAGAGCAAAGCCGACCCAGATACAGGCAGCTGCCTTACTTTCATTCTGTCAACGCTTGTGGCGAATCAGTCCAATCAACTTCGCAATCTCAATTACGGGAATAGGCACCAGCGAGAGAAGGAGAGCCAGAACGTACATCGGTGTCTCCAGTTGAGCCAATCCGAAGATTGTCGCGAAAGGAGAGATGAAAACAACGGCAGCCACCATCGTAAACGAAGTCAGCACAGCAAGAAATAGCACTTTGTTTGAAAGGATCCCGATTCTGAACAGCGAGTGACTTGACCGCATATTAAACGAGTGAAAGATCTGAGTCAAAGAAAGAATCACAAAGGCCATGGTTCTTCCTGCAATAACATCTCCGGTGCTCTTCCAGCCAATCGCAAAGCCAATCAAAGTGAGAATGGCAAACATAGCTCCTTGAAGAAGAACCTGAAGTCCCAGTCCCCCGGCAAAAATGCCTTCATTCTTAGGTTTAGGCTTTCTATTCATGACATCCTTCTCCACTGGCTCCATGCCGAGCGCGATCGCTGGCAGGCTGTCGGTCACGAGGTTTATCCAGAGCAGTTGCGCAGATATCAGCGGGGCTTCTCTCCAGATCATCATGGCGGTGAAGACTGTAAGTATCTCTCCAATGTTTGTTCCCAGAAGGAAACCGACCACTTTTCTGATATTGTCGTATATGCCGCGGCCTTCCTTAACGGCGTATACAATCGTCGCGAAATTATCGTCGGTAAGGGTCATGTCGGCCGCGGACTTCGCAACATCTGTTCCGGTTATTCCCATCGCGCATCCGATATCGGCAGCTTTTAGAGCTGGAGCGTCGTTCACCCCGTCCCCCGTCATTGCAACGACTTCACCCTGCTTTTGCAATGCATGAACGATCCTGATTTTGTCTGACGGCGACACTCTTGCATAGACCGAGATATTTCTTACCCTCCTGTCCAGTTCATCATCAGGCATTTTTGACAGCTCAATTCCGGTTACAATCTCATCTCCATCAAGCAAGATGCCGACTTCTCTGGCAATAGCCGCAGCTGTGAGTTTGTGATCGCCGGTGATCATAACCGGCCTGATCCCTGCCTGCCGGCACAGTCTGACGGACTCTTTCGCCTCGGGACGCGCCGGATCTATCATACCTACGAGACCGAGAAACGTAAGACCACTCTCAATCTCAGCTGGATCGAGGGTCGCAGGAATTTTTTGGATTTCTTTGTAGGCGACGGCAAGAACTCGAAGCGCGCTGCTACCCATTTCCTCCGCGATCTCTCTACCCTTTTGAACATCTCCTGATGTGCATCTTGTGGAAACTGAATCTATTGCGCCTTTTACAATTACTACGTTTTTTCCATCGATGCCGTTAATAGTTGTCATCATTTTCCGTTCAGAATCGAACGGTATCTCGGCCAGTCTCGGATACTTCTTCTCTATCTCATCTTTTAGGATCCCATTTCTCATGGCTGCCAGCACTATAGAGGTCTCAGTCGGGTCACCGATGTGCTTCTCTTCTCCATCCTCAATAACGACTCTGCCGTCAGAACAAAGCGTAGCGTACAGCAAGAGGTCCTTTATGTCAGACGAGTTATCATCGCTGATCTCCTCAGTAACTGACGAAGAAGCCGAAAAGGCCTTGACCAGGGTCATTTTATTCTGTGTGAGAGTTCCCGTCTTATCTGAACAGATTACCGTAGCGCTTCCGAGAGTCTCCACGGCGGGCAGCTTCCGAATAATAGCGTTTCTCTTCACCATTCGTTGGACTCCAATGGCAAGCACAACGGTCACAATCGCCGGAAGCCCTTCCGGAATCGCTGAAACCGCGAGCGAAACAGAGATCATGAAGATCTCCATTATTGGAATACCTTCAATAAGCCCGACAAGAAAAATCACTCCACAGGCGATAAGAGCGGCGATGCCGAGATACTTCCCAAGAGCGGCCAGTCTATGTTGAAGAGGAGTCTGAGTGTCTTCTTCTCCTGAAAGCAGGCCTGCGATCTTTCCCATTTCTGTCTTCATTCCAGTCTCAACGACGACGACCTTCCCTCTTCCATAGCTGACGCCGCATCCCGAGAAAACCATGTTGTGTCTATCACCGATAGAGGCCTCTTCCTTAACGATTGCATCTGCCGATTTCTCGGAGGGGACCGATTCACCGGTCAGGGCAGACTCGTCGACCTTCAAACTCGCACTTTCAATGATTCTCGCGTCGGCAGGAACAAAATCACCGGCCTCAATTAGGATAATATCTCCCGGCACCAGTTTCGATGCTTGAATCAACTTCTGTTCTCCGTCACGGATTACCCTGGCGTTTGGCGAGGAAAGCTTTTTCAGGGCATCCAGAGCCTTCTCTGCCTTGCTCTCCTGTATTACACCGATAACAGCGTTCAAGATGACAATAAGCATTATCAGAACCGGCTCAAAGAACCCTTCCTTTTCGAAGATCGAGACAAGAAACGAAATCGCCGCGGCGGCAATCAGAATGATTATCATAACGTCCTTGAACTGCTCTACAAAGCGTTCAAGATTCGTCTTCTTTTTCTCCTCGCGGAGAATGTTTTCGCCGTATTTGCCCAGACGTTCTTCCGCTTCAGAAAAGCTAAGGCCTACTTCTGGATCGACTTCAAGTTGTTCGGTAACTGCTTTTATCTCAATGAAATGCCAAGTCATAGTATCCTCCACAATTTTCATTTATCTAACTATTCATTCCAGATGAGAATCGTCTAAAACTAGGAAGTCCCACCAGAAAGCTTCGTGAAAACTTCTCGCTGGCGAGCTCCGATCACGATTGACCAAGATTTCCTTTCCTCAAAGAAATCTCGGTCCCTTTTATCAGAGAAGAGAGAACAACTCGAAATGATTGTAAAAACGAATTGCGCAACTCTTCATCACTCATCAGACTCTTCTTTTTGAGGTCGTCGTAGTAAGCCGCAAAGGTTACAAGTGGAATTATCGAGAAGAAGAATTTGAAAAGCGTCATTTCTGACGAGTAGTTGAAGTCGCTATCTGCCTCGGAAATCGATTTGAAAATCTGGTTGTCCTCGGTATCTCTTGTGAGATCAAGCAATCTGAAGAGGTCGTCGTGGTGTTTGCTTTCTTTCAAGGATTCGAACATCAATATTCTCAGAATTAGCCTGTTCTCAATTAGATAATCGAGTACCCTGCTGTAATAGAAGAGCGACCTCTTCACGAAACGCGCAACCGAGTCTTCATCGATGAACTTCATCCTGTCATGCTCTATATCTAGCTCGCCATCTCTTATCATCTGGATAATACTTGCCTGAACGAAGTCCATCGCTATCGTCGTCGCGTCTTTTAGCAGAGAATCCACGATGTGGCTAAGAATCTCTTCCTTGCTATTGAAGTAATAGTATATGAGACCTTTGGTTACGCCCGCAGCTTCCGCTATCTCGCTTGCAGTTGTGGCGTGAAATCCCTTTTGAGAAAACAACGCAATCGATGATTTTATTATTCTTTCTCGAGCCTCGTTGACATCTGAGGATTTCAATTTCGACCTCCTGACTGACTGGTTAGTCAAAAAGATTATATACCGTTATTGCTGACTGTCAATAGATGGAAAAGTGGCTGGGAAAATTGATTGGAGAAAACGAGACTACCACTAAAAGAATGGGCCACCTCAGCTCTTAGAAATCTTATCATTATCCATAAGTCAGGGAGTCAAATGCCATAAATATGCTGATTCTTGCGCGAATTCGTATTTGGCTCCTGATGATCTTGATCTTAAGTGCTCCCTTGAGGGCTTATCATTACCCATAAGTTAAGGAGCTAAAAAGAAATCATATTATGCTTCTTCCCCCTTGGCAGTGTAACTGTATTTGGCGCCTGATGATCTTGATCTTAAGTCCTCCCTTGAAGGCGCTCATCATTACCCATTAGTTGGGGAGCCAAAAAGAAATCACATTATGCTCCTTCTCCTTTGGCAGTGTAACTGTATTTGGCTCCTGATGATCCTGATCTTGAATCCTCCCTTGAGGGAGGAGGGCCACGAAGTGCCGGAGGGTGTCTGTTTCAAAGAAGAACATGGAGAGTACGAGATGAGGAGAGAGTACGAGAAACAGGAGAGAGGGAGTTCTCGTCCTCTCGTGAGCGAAGCGAACGTCTCGAAAATGCCCTTTCTCTAGCTTCACGCTCCACTCTCCACCGATCTTAAGAGCACACACCCCACCGCAAGCGGTCCCCCCCGCTCGAGCGGGGATTTAAGATCAAGAGCAGAAGAGCGGTTCATCGTTGACACTGCGTGTCCAAGTTCTTGGTCAAAAACCGCGAGATGATGAGAGAGCAAGAGACGAACTTCATAGAAGATGATGTGGGTAATGATGAGCTGCTCGAGCGAGGATTTAAGATCAAGAGCAGAAGATTGGTTCATCAGACACTTCGTGTCCAGGTTATTAGCAAAGAGCCACGAGATGATGAGCTTTAGACACTAGTCATTCGATCGGTTAGTAGCTACTCGCTATCATCGCTGCAAAGGCCGTCCTGGTAAACCCTCCTTGAACCGGGACTGCGAGAAAATATCTCTTGAATCATCGAAACCGACAGGCAGATTCAGTACGCCATCGATCTCTGTTCCATCAACACTTTTCAGTGAAGTCTTCCTTTCTGGACTCTTGCCCTCTTGGGGCTATTGAGCTGAGATATCTGCTATCTTATTCCCATCGAGATGGAGCTTAGAAATCTCGGTTCTGTTGGCTGTAGAGGCAAACCGGCGATTCTCTGTGGAGTTACATTCGGTGCCGTCGCCAGCAGTTTCTTCTTCAAAAGCTCGATATAATTATCTTCGTTGAACAATCATACTGAACGGTCCAGTATTCAATTCGGCTCAGCAAAAAACCCTACTCTGCCCGGACAACGAGTTAAATGATGAGATCATGTTCAACTCCAAGTCGCTTTCTTTACAGATCAGAGAGATTCATAATTTTGAGCAAGCCGTTATCAATTCATGAATCGTCTCCGTCCGACACAACGCACGCAGCTTGCTTCGAATCAGAGGATAAGACACAACCTCTCGCATATGTCAACGAAAGTTCCTGGAGCTCTCTCAGAGCTTATGAGGAACACTTTGACCTTATCGAAGTCTTTCACATCGCTCTTCGGCAGCTGGAACCTTGAAGAATATCTGTTCATTGCGCGTACTAGCGATATACGAAGAATGTGAGCCTTTCATAGGTTCTTCATCTATGTACCGGCAGTCTAAACAGCTTTCTTTTCTTCATTCTCCCTGCTTCCCGGCAAGGCTGCAACGAGAACAAAACGTAATTCTTCTGACTCCATTTCAACTGGCCTATGTTCTTCTCTCTTTCTCCACCGGTTTTCTGAGAAATACAGGTCTATTTGAGCAGGATCCCAAGTAGCAAAACTAATAACGAAATAATCGTTCGAACGTTTATTACACTAATACTGGTCTAATAAATTAACTCAAAGGCTGCGACGGCTTTCGAAAGCATGTCCCCGCTCCAGCCCGCCTGTTTCAACGCACAGGCAACCCTTTTCCCGCCGGGCGAGATAAGGGACTGTTTTCAGAAGGAAGTGTAAGCTGCTCTTCGACCGTAAAGAGCTTCTCGCTCGAATCCTTTCGCTTTCTTCAAAAATATGAACTGCGTCGATAACCTGCACGAACTGGTTATGACAAGCAGTAGAATACTCGAATTCAAGTTTATCTTTTTGCGGATCGACCAGTTGCCACGATCTTTTGTGCAGTCTTCAACTTCTTCGGGCATCTCCCTAGAGTGAAAATGTTACTGTTTGTAATCGCTACGCGAGAACACAGTCGTTTAACCTTAATGAAAAAGACATCAGTCAGTTGGCCGTTTGATCTATAATTGATTTGTGAGCTGGGTTCAGATGCTCGCGAAGAAATCCGGAAATGAAATTGCGTATTAGTATCAACTAATATAGATCATTCAAATTAGATGAGGTGGGTAATGAAAAAGTTTTTCGTAATTCTAGCAATGTCGATTCTAGTGGGTGCTTTTGTAATGGCGCTGGACACTAACACAGACACGCAAACGATCACGATCACGATGAATGAAATTGCGCTTCTTGCGGTAACTGGTGAGGAGGCATCTACTGGGCCAACAACTGCTGACGCTCCAGGCGTGACGATCGCTGTAACTCAGCCAGAGTTAGCCGGTGCGGCCCCTGTTGTTTCTGTCGAACACGATCCCACATATCTCAGGTATACATCTTTGAGATTTGCGGGTCTCACGAGAAAGGTAACGACTGAGTTCAGCCCGATTCCGGCTGGTTTCTCAATATCTCTTGCTGCAGGCGCTACCGACGGTTCTGCTAAGGGAAACGTTGGAGCTGGCGGTACTACACTTGAGTTTGTAGGAACAACGCTTAGTGGTGATCTTGTCACTGCAATTGGCCCAGGTCTTGCTAGGACAGGAACTGAGGCAAACGCCGGCCATCCGCTGACCTACACTGCAGACATAACCGCGCTGAATGATCTAGGAAACGATCTGCTTGACGGTGATTTCTTGAATGCAGTAAACACAATTATTACGGTTATTTTCACACTGGTGGATGAGTCATAAAGTAAATGATCTTCCTTATCAGGACATACATTGCATTGAAGCAGCGCAAAGCGCTGCTTCTTTGTCTTGGCATTCTGATTCTTGCCGTTTCTCTTCAGGCCGTGACGCTTTCAGCAACGGGCAAGGTCACAACTGACGTAGCCTGGGAGCTTGTCTCGGCTTCACCGGAGTTAGCGGGAGACGGCCCTGCTTTCAGCTCGGGATCTCTTGTCAGCCCCGAGGATGCAACGATGATCGTTATCGAACGCCCTGAGATCGCAGGCGGTCAAGGGAAAGACAGAAAGTTCAGAGTCATGGCGACTCTCTCTTCCGGTGCTCAGATTTCTCTCAGGCTCTCGTCGGAGCCGATCCTTTGGAACCCCTCAAACAAAAGGGGTTCTGTTACGCTGCTCTACAACGGATATTTGACGCTTGCCACCCAAGGAGTCGCCAGCGATTTCCTGGATATCGTTTTTCATCCAGTAGGGGAAGTCATAACCTTCTATGTTCAATATCTATTGGACCCGGACGATGTGAGCTTCTTGGGTGACAGTGTAATTACCTTCACGGTTATAGATCTGGGCGAAATATAATACTGTTAGTGTTGTTAAAACGGAGCTGATAAACATGTCAAAGAAGTTCGTCCTGTTCCTCCTAATGCTTTCGGTGATCACGTTGAGGGCAGATGTTCTCATAATAAACGGTCTAACTCATATATTCGCTGCTTCCTCAGGCCAGGTGCTTTCGGGAAGAATCGAACTCCAAAACAACGCGAGCGAGCCGGCGATAGTTCGCTTCTACTTGACAGATTACTTCTTTCACCACACGGGTTCGACGGAATATCCCGAAGCCGGAAGCCTGCAACGATCAAATGCTAACTGGATCGAACTTCAGGCGCCGGAAGTAACAGTGCCCGGAAATTCGAACATGACCTACTCCTTCTCGGTTATTGTTCCATCAGACGAGAATCTTTCCGGCACTTACTGGGGAGTCATCATGGTCGAGCCCATTATCGCTTTCGCAGATGAAGAGCTGGAGGGAATTACAGTCAGAACTAAGACGCGCTACGCTGTCCAGGTCGTCACAAATTTCGGCGAACCTGAATCCAGAAGCATCGAGATTGTTGGAAGAAGTCTCTCGAATAACGACGGAGTCTACTCCTTGATCATGGATATCAAGAATACCTCTGACTGGTGGATGAGACCCGAGGTATCGGCCAGCATCTTCAATCAAGCGGGAGAAGTTGTCGGCGAATTCATGGGTAACACCCTGAGATTATATCCTCAGACCTCCGGCCGCTTCGTTGTACCCTTTGAAGGTCTTTCTCCAGGAGACTACAGAGTCCTTGCTCTTATAAGAGACGGTGAAGACGTATGGGGCGCTCAGTATTCAATGAAGATAGAGTGAGAGATGTTCAGTCTCGTATAAGAGCCTCCTTTCTTATATTTCTTCTGCTTTCACTTTCCGCGCTGCTAGGTGCAGTAGATTTTGAACTGGTTCTCTCGACTCCTCCTCCCGGAGAAGTCGTGCCAGGTCAGATAGTCACGATTGCTGTTCTTGTAACAAACAACACCCATGATGATCTAGACTTCGCTGAGGAGCTGTCGCTGCCGCCCGGCTGGCGAAACGTTTTTGGCGTATCAGCCTTTCAGGTGGGGGCCGACTCCTTCGAGATACGCCTTCTAAGCTTCCTCGTGCCCTCCACACCTCTAGCCGGAGAGTATGATGTACGCTATGAAGTCAAAGATAAGAGAGGCGAGTCGGCTGAGCTGAATTTCACTGTCAGAGTGGCCGCGAGCATGTCTTTAGCAATCCGGCTTGTTGAGGCTCCTTCTTATGTAACTGCTGGGGAAGAATACTCGGTCGTATTCTCGGTTGCCAATAACGGCAACGTTCCTGCCTATCTTGAGCTGGGAGCCATTGACAATATGTCATACACTCTAAGGCTAAGTATACAAAGACTTCAGCTCCAGCCTTCGGCTTCCGGCGAAGTGAAGGTCACCGTGAAAACTTCCGCTTTCCTCACAGAACAGCGAAATCACATTATCATTTTAACGGCGACAGGGGAGTCGGGAGAGGCAGGCCTCGTGTCGGGTCGATCTTCGGTGCTTCTTCTTCCTCCGGCCGATTCCCTGGCAAACAGATTCAGAGTACTGCCCACCAGGCTGTCGATCACTGCCGGTTATTCAGACGGCTTCTTGCTGAACGCGGCTTTGAAGATTGACGGCTTTCTGAATGACGCGAAAACCAGAAGCATAAGTCTGAACGGCTCTCTGCCGATAATTGGCAAAGATGAAGACAACAGATTTTCATTAGATCTACGTTACAGAGGGGAATTGCTTGAAGTCGGATACGGAGTTCTCGGCAGAGCGGGCCTGGCCTCGGTGAATCTTGGAACGTCAGCAAGGGGCTTCGATCTCAATCTAAGTCTTGACTCTCTTAGAATGGGCGCAATACTCTCGGAAGACCTGTCCATTTTGGGGCTCTTCGCAGACTGGAATCTCCTGGAAAATCTATCGGCAGGGGTTGCTGTTGACGGAAGCTTCGGCTCGTCGAATATAATTCATTCATCTCTGGCAATAGAGTCCGGTCTGGAACCGGTCTCGACAAGCTCCCTTCTAAGAGTCTCCTTCCTAGATGGGAAGTACGACGGGCTGAAGCTGGGATATGTGTTTTCCAGCCGCCTCGGCTACTTTCAGCTGAGATCGGCCGCAGATTACTCGAAGAAGATCAGCGGACAGCCCGGAAGCGAAGCGCTCAAACTCGATGCCGCTGTCGTATGGCAGGAACCTGATTCCTACAGGATCTCTTTCGAGGGAACGGTCCAGCGCGATAATCCCTTCGATCTCGCTCTGCAGGGGTTGTTGAACAGCTATTCTCTTCGCGGCAGGTTTGACTTTCCAACCTTTTCCGGACTGAGGATAAGCATGGGGGGTTACTACAATTCAAGCGGCAGCAGGAGCCTGACAACTCCGGCCGCCACCCTGGGCGGAAATCTGGCAGCCTCATACTATCCAGGGAGTTTCAGCCTATTTGGCTCTCTTTCCGCTCAGCTTAGTCGGATTGAGAACGTTGATAAGAAAACCATTCAGCTTGATGTCTACGGATCTTACAGATTATCGGGAAACGCCTATCTAAACGCGAGGCTTACCCTCAAAGACTACGTCAAGGAAAGATTCGAGACCACGGCTGCATTAGTCGGCACTCTTCTGATGGAAGATGGATACAGATTCGACGGATCACTGACATATGTGATGAACAACTTTGATCCTGTGAAGCTCACGGCCAGAATATCCTTTTCGAAGATCCTTCAAAACGGCGGTTCGATTAACGCTTCGGCCAGTATCGCAATGACGGATAAGACAAACTGGATTCCTTCAGGGGCTTTCACTGCAGGTTATTCCTTCCCCTTTTCAATCCCATTTTGGCCAAGAAGAGACCTGGGTTCGCTTTCAGGGAAGATCGTAATCTCTTCAGAGGGAAACGAAATACCTTTAGAGGGAGCTGTTCTAAAACTCAACAACCTCGTAGCAATAACTGGCGAAGACGGGAGATTCATGTTTAGCGGGCTGAAGCCCGGCACTTATTTCTTTGACATTGACAATGACTCTCTTCAGAGAGGCTTGATAAGCAGCGATAGGCTGCCGATTGAGATAACAATCTCGGCAAATGAAGAAAAGGATCTTTCAATAACACTGGTCCAATCGGCGGCTCTTAGGGTTAGGGTAAGGAACATGGAACAGACTCCCCTCTCCATCAGAGGCGTGAATCTCGTACTGGAAAGTGAAGATGAGAGATTCAGACTTGTAACCAGAGACAATGGGGAGATTTCGGTTCCAAATCTAAGGCCCGGCAAATGGCTACTGCGCCTTGAGGCCGGAACACTTCCCAAAGGATTTGTGGCAGACAGGGATTCTGTCGAGCTGGAGTTGAAGCCCGGCGACATAATAGAAGTAACTCTTGAAATAAGAAAGAAGAGCGAGGAAATAATCTTTATTGATTCGGGAGTTCTCGATTAACCTTCTGTAAGAGTGAATAAGACTTCCAGATTTACCACACCATCTACTAGCATTTCCGCGGAGAACATGTTGATATCATAAACCACCATTGCACCATCTGCATCTTCAGTACCGGTCCATCCGCTGCCAATACCTTCAACCACAGGTTGAGGGTCAGCCGTGAGCAAGACTCTTCCACTGGAAACTCCAACCCTTCCCCTTCCACTATCGGGCGCACTGACCGTAATACCAATCTCGAGCACTTCCAGCAACGAGAAGTCGGAGAGCGAAGCGGTAATCTTTCTCAAACTCCCAGCTTCCGTAAGAGAAGTGTACTTCAAGTGGCCACCTTCAATGTTCTGGAGAAAGATTGCTGACCCGGGTACGATCATCTCCTGGGGGATCTCAAAAGAGACTGATGAGTTCGAGACGTCTAGCAAAGCCACAGATTCAACGATGATTCTCAGTTCCTGAGAAGCAGTGTTTTGTGCACTGAAGACTATCATCACGAGGCAGGTGACGAACACTGCCGATAGTAGCGTCTTTCTCATTAGTCTCACCTCCAAAACATTATCTCTTTAATCAATCTTATCATAATCAATGGATTAATTATACTTAATGACTTAATCTTAATACTTAATCATTTGCCCTACTACTAATCAGCATCTGCCTTCTTCATTTCAGGCATCCTCCGGGTCTTTGTCCGAAGAGTTTACACCCTCTTCTGGATTCTCGATTTGCGCTGTTTGAGGACAGTCGAGGCTCTTGGCTATTGAGACTCCTGCCTACGTTCAGGTAATCAATATCGAGACTTCCACCGCACACTGGAAATAGGGCGAATACAGATGAAGAGATTTCCTTGGTTTGGTGTTTGACAATGCTCTAATTTCAGAGCAATTATCGAAAGTTTGGGGTTTCGGTATATCTAATTCCATAGGAGATCTTTCACATCCTCGACAGTTTCTTCATTTGTTTTCAGGCGTCTTTTTTGTTGACTTGTCTTTCTTATCAGATGAGTTGAGCGCAAAACTTGGTTTGAACGAGAGGAGAATGAATTGATGTTTTGCGTGAAGGGTGCAAGACTTGGTTCTGATCGTTCTTCCAGGTCAGATTTCATCGAGACAATGATTATCAATGAAATAGGACTCGCTGGTGGAGCGCCATGCAGTTGAAGATAAGCAGATTCCTGAGACGGTGGGTTTCTTCCAGACATTTTAGGTTAGATTTGCGAACATCTCAAGAGACTCGATGCTTCGGGATTTCCCCGAGGTCTGAAAGATGATGAAATGATTTCGGAGGCTGGAATACCTGCCGCATTTGACGATCTGTTTTCGCAAAGTCTTCCTTAGAATCGATTTCAGACCTGTTCTCACAATATCAAAAAGGGTATATCATTAGACGTGTATTCGGGAAACGCCATATAATTCAGAAGGAATTTCGCTCTGCTGGAGTCATAAGAAGAGATTCTTGAGACTGCAAAAGAGTCTCTTGTCCGCATGAAGCGACTCTAGACAAAGACAGTTGCCGTTGTCGGGCAGTTTACGAAGCGGAGAGTCGGCTCGCCACACATTTGATTTTACGATAAGCGTATTCGGAACTCACCATGTACATTACGGCGCGACCAGTATTCGATGCGAGTCAACGAGAACCCTTTCGTGCTTCTTGTAAGTTTCGCTAGCGTACAGTCGCATTAAGAACAGCGCTTTTGCCCTCTAGTAGTCCTGATTGGACGCGACTGGTCGCACCTCTGTTTCGTCGTTGAGGGTGAATTACATACTGGTGGGGAACGGCATCGAAATGTGTGAAAACAATTGATCAAGAGTCCTCATCGATCAAGTATGAGAGAAAGTGAGTCATCTCGGAGCTTACTAGACTCAATTCGGGATTGAAGAGCAAGCTGTGATAAGCCTGGACTTTCAGGATTTCGAAAGCAGTTGGATAGTCGACACATAGGAGGAAAATGTGAGAAACATAGCCATAGTCGGTGCGGGTATTGCAGGTTTGACAGCAGGGATTTACGCTCTCCAAAGCGGATTCGACGTCACTATTTACGAGAGCCACACTATTCCGGGCGGAGCTTCGACAAGCTGGAAAAGGAAGGGGTATCTATTCGAAGGTGGAATGCATTGGCTCACCGGCTCATCCCCGGATATACCTCTTAACAGACTCTGGCGGGAAGTTGGCGCTATAGACGATAGCGTCGCAGTACACTATCGCGATGTGTTTCTCACATTCGAATACGAGGGACAGCACGCCTTTACCGTGATGTGGAGAGACTCCACAATCATCTTATCGAGCTTTCACCTGAGGATGGAAGAGAAATCAGCAAACTATGCTGCGATTTGAAGAGATTCGCAAAGCTCAATATGCCGGTGACCGACATCAAGGGATTGAAGACTAAGAAGAAGTCATTCATGTCCCTGGGTACGATCTTGAGGATGCTGCCAGCATTACCCAAAATGCCCTACTATGCAAGACAGTCGGCTAAAGAATATGGCATGAGATACAAGAGCGAACTACTACAGCGCCTGTTCGAGAACATCATAGGCCCCGATTACAGTGCTACTGCCCTGGTTTTCACCTTCGCGACTCTGGCCTCCGGCGACGGCGGCTATCCTGAAGGTGGCTCCCTCAGTATGGCTTTGCGTATGGCAAAGAAATTCGATATTCTGGGCGGCAAGATTCGCTACGGAATGCGGGTAAACACAGTTTCGGTGAGAAACGGCATCGCCGACGGTGTTGTCGTGGATGGTGAACTCCTTCAATCGGAGGCCGTGATTGTCACCAGGGACACTCTCTCAGCAATCGACGATTTATTCGATTTCCCCATTAGAGAACCATGGACAGAAAGGATGCGCAAAGTCACAAAACCTTTGCTTAACACATTCATTTGTCTCGGCATTGAGGTCGACCTGGAAGGGCTGCCGGAGAAAATGGGTTTTGTGCCTATGAGGCCACTTATGTGCGGTGGGAAGGAGGAACAAGTTATTAAGATCTGCAATTACGCCGGCTACGAGGGATACGCGCCCAAAGGCTGTACGGCAGTCACCTCGGCAATTATTGGAGATACTTATGATTACTCGAAAGCCCGAAAGGAAGACGGCACGTACGAGATTGAAAAAGAAAAGCTGGCAAAGGACTTCATTAAGATATTATCTGAGAAGTTACCCCAGACCGCCGAGAAGACTGCCGTTTGGGATGTGGCAACACCACTAACCTATGAGAGGTATCTGGGATCATTCAAAGGATCCTGGATGACTGTAGCAACCAAGGAGTATAAGATGGAATACTATCCTTCGAAGCCTGAAAACATCCGGAATCTGTACTTTGCTGGCCAGCGACTCAGAGCACCCGGCGGGCTTCCGGTTGCCCTGGATTCCGGAAGAAGAGCTGTTCAGTTCCTGTGCAAGGATTTCGGCATGGTCTTTGGGCAAAGTGAAAAGCCGCCGGCATGAGGAGCAATCCTAGGATTAGTTTCGCAGAAACTGTGATTTAAAGACTGAGTGCGTTTCTTGCTGCGGAGAACAAGGGAATTCAACGCCCGGATAAAGTATTTTCATTCAGGAACACTCTAAGACTCAAGAACAGCCTTTTAATCAGCTCCGCCAGTGGACAGGAGTGTTTCCTTGATCGTCAGTCTCCCGATTCTCGATTGATCAGTTTTCCAAGACTCTCTCTTGTGTCTTCGTTAGACATAGGGAACTTCTGAACCGGCAGTTGTAATGACAGTAATCGCGACGTTTTTTTCGTTCAAGGGAGTTAACGCCACTGACAAGCCGGTCCTTGTGTGAATTCGTATTTTGCTCCTGATCATCCTGATCTTAAGTCCTCTCTTGAGGGAGGAGGTCCGCGAAGTGGCGGAGGGTGTCTGTTTCAAAGAAGAGCATCGAGAGTACGAGATGAGGAGAGAGTACGAGAAACAGGAGAGAGGGAGTTCTCGTCCTCTCGTGAGCGAAGCGAACGTCTCGAAAATGCCCTTTCTCTAGCTTCACGCTCCACCGATCTTAAGAGCACACACCCCGTCGACGATGAAGCCGTCGACACCCCTCTCGAGAGGGGATTTAAGATCAAGAGCAGAAGATTGGTTCATCCGACACTTCGTGTCCGGGTTCTTAGTCAAAAACCGCGAGATGATGAGAGAGCAAGAGACGGACGAGCTTCATAGAAGATGATGTGGGTAATGATTGGAATAGAAAGGGGCACTATCTGAATGTGGCAGAGATTCGAATCTCATAATGCCCTTGGAATGAATTCAACGCTATCTTCGACTCTGAAAGGACTCAAGCCAAATAGATTCTTTCAAAGTTCTACTGGTTCTGCATAGAGCTCAAAGGTCAAGACCAAGATTGTAGACCTTTACAAGAGCCTCCGCTCTTTCATCTTCACTCAATTCGCTGCACATTCCAAAGCTCGCAACAAACTCCATAGAAACGAAGTCACAGATCTCTCTCATGCTCTTTTCGACAATCTCGGCTCCAGAATTAGGATCCTCACCACCGTAAGTCATGAGAAGAACAAACTTCTTTCCTTTGAAGGCCTTTTCGTAGTCGAGCGCGTACAATCTGTCGAGGAAAGTCTTCAACTGAGCACTCATGTTCCACCAGTAAATAGGCGTAGAGAAGATAATCACATTGGCGGCAACGACTTCACCATAAAGATCAAGCATGTCATCTTCAATTACGCAGGATTCGCCATCATTCTTGCATTTGTCGCAACCCGCACACGGTTCGATCTTTTTACCATGAAGAAAGACGGATTTCAGTTCCAGCTTATCATGTCCATCTCTAATTCCCTTCATGAAATTATCCAGGACAAGCATAGTATTGCCCTTCAATCTTGGACTGCCCATAACAGAGAATACTCTCATAAGCGGATCACATCCTCTTAGTAATTTTCATATCAGAAAAATCCTTCACCCGGAAGAGCTCATTCTTCTCTGCGAACTCCTATTATTGTAGGAAGCAAGAGCACTGAGGAACAACATCATTGAACAATTAGAAGTACAGATCAAATCCCAGGAGCACCGGCAGCGGCCAGAAGAACAACGAGTAATTCATTCTGTCTGTCATTTTGGTGACATCGATAATGCTCAGAGCCGGTGATATTTGAGGCTTTGCAAGCTTCAGTGTCGAGAAAGAGAAGGTAGATGAACCTCTTAGGCCCACGGCAATCATGAATCTTCTGCCAAAAAGATTGAAAGAAAGATTTTCGATTCCAGAAAAGAGTCTTCCGCTGATGCCTGCCTCAAAACTGTGATGAACGTTGTCATAGCTGTAGGAAACTGTGGGACCGGCATACAACATAACTTGAGTAAAATCTATCGGGCCAATACTCCAGGGATTCGTTATCTTGAAACCGAAGTGATAATATCCCCTTGCCGAGTAGGTTTGAAGGATGAAGGGAAAGTATGCGATTGAAGCTCCGATATTGTTTGAGTTGAAAGTGTATCCATACGCAGAAACAGAAAGAACCACAACCATCAATACTACAAGCAGTAATTTCTTCATCATTTCCACCTCCCGATTGAAGTATATCATCTCGATCTTCTCGAAAAGAATCTTCAGAAAGGACCTTACGGCTATTCTCACCGGCAGGTGTTCTCTTTTCTGTCAGAAAGGACTGTTCTCCGTATAACCTTTGAAAGGCAAATATCGATCGAGGCTAGGTCCTTGCTAAGAAAACTTGACTCAACTAACATTGAAGTGTAAAATCCTATATGTACGTACATTCTAACTGGGGGCGATTGCCATCACTCCGAAGTACACTCTCATTGAACGTTACTTACTCGAAGAACTCAAGTCCGGGAAATATTCCGTCGGGGATAAACTCCCCACAGAGAAGGAATTGATGAACAAGTTTAGTGCCAGCAGAGAGACAGTCCGAAAAGCTTTGGATCGGCTCTCTTTCGAAGCGGCTATCGTAAGAAGACCGGGCCTTGGAACCTTCGTCAGTTATGGACACGACAACCACCTTGTCGGCATTCTTGTGCAACAGATAACCAGCTACATATTCCCTTATATTGTTCTCGGAGCTGAAGACCATCTCTTCCGGAACGAATACAAGATGTTGTTAGGTAATTCGGCTGAAGATCCAGTGAAGGAGAGGCAGATTCTTTCAGAGTGGATCGAATCAGGAGTGAAGGGCTTGATAATCGACCCAGTCTACAGCGCGACTAAGAGGTCAAACAAGGATCTCGTAAAGTCGATGGCCAAATCTGGAGTGAAGATCGTTCTCGTCCACAGTGACTGGAATATTGATAACGTAAGCTGCAATGTCCTCGATGACGCCTATGGAGGAGAAAAGGCATCGGAAATCTTCTTTGAATACGGTCACCAGAGAGTTGCTGTAATCTACAAGTCAACACATCTGCCTGGTGTCATAAGGGCTAAGAGTTTCGTCGACCGTTGCAAGCAGCTTGGGTTCACAAAGATTTACGAGAAGTCCTTCAACGTCTCGGAATTCACTGGAGCGCCTATGCAGATAGCTCACGAACTCATGTCTCTCCCCGCTCAGCTGCGTCCGACAGCAGTATTCTGCTACAATGACGCGACCGCTCTTCAGCTTCAGTTAGTAGCCAAAAGACTGGCCTTGAATATACCCGAAGATATCTCCGTAATCGGATTCGATGACGGACCAATCGGGGATTTCAGAGAAGTCCTCACCACCTTTGCCCACCCTAAAGAAGAGGTAGGAAGGAAATCAGTCGAGATTCTTCTAGATATGCTAAATGGCTCCAATACTCACAGAGTTGTTCACAAACCAGAATTGATAGAGAGGAGCTCCGTAGCAAGAGTGAAGGAGTATCCCCAGTGAGATGTGAGAGTCCAAGGCAAGGTGTTCGCGAGCAGAAGCGTGGTAGCAGGTGGCAGATTGGGGGTAGGAAAGAGCGGATAATACGCAAGGCTGCCTTCGGCATGAAGTGAGGCTCGCTGGCGCGAGGAAGTGATGCTGCTGCGCAGGAAGTGATGTGCCGAGAATCATCGGCGGAAGTGAGAGTATGCCACCTTCGGTGGGACGCATTGCACTGAAAAGCTCTCAGTGGACGCAAGGCTGGCGAAGACCACGCCAGGTCGCAATGCCCGGAGATTCATCCGGGGACGCAAGGCCCGCTCCGCGGGGATGAGAACCACTTCAAATTCAGACGCGGTTCTGTCTCTTTTTTTGTGTAAACCCCTTTTTTGTAATGGGTTTAAGAATCAGCTTATGTACTTAGCTAATCTTTCATACTTTATCACAAGTTGAGTTAGGATCTTTGACCATTCAAGGGTTCTTACTGTCCATTTCTTTGTTATATTTATTATTGCTAGATAAGCCATCTTTAAGAGAGAAGTATCCGTAGGAAAGACTCC
>NZ_AYTW01000027.1:13891-92030 GCF_002752635.1 Mesotoga sp. Brook.08.105.5.1 | reverse complement strand
AGAAGAAGCCTCTGGGCGCGATCGGAGAAGGGGTCTTTCTGATCGCAAGATCTCTGGAGGGTATTGCCGAAAACCTAGTAATCACGGCTTCCGGAAATCCAAGTGAGAGAGTGAATGTAGTTGAAAGACTTGCGATCAATCACGTCCCCTGTGAAAAAGGAGAAGTCTGTATCGACAGATCTAACAGAGTCGTTACGGCCCCGCTTATAGAACAAGGAGAGAGTCTTCTGGAGAAGAACTCTACCATCGAGAAGCTCGTCGAGAAGCTTTTGGAAATGCTATGAGAGAAATGAGCAGCAGGCAACTGACTCACTCCGTTTTTTTAAAACCTGTAAAGAGAAACTCATTCACTCCGAAGACAACCAAGGCTATCAAGAAAGGAGCGATGTAAAAAACTATCCTGTAGAGAATGAGCGTGGCCATCAGAGCATCTGCCTGATAGGCGGGGGAGAGAATGACAATCGTGAGTGCTTCGAAGACTCCCAAGCCACCCGGTACCTGACTCGAAAGGCCGGCGAACTGTGAAAGGAGGAAGACGCCAAGCACCTCGAAATAACCGGTTCCAGCGGGTAGAAGCATGAAGAGCACGCCGGCAGATAGCAGCCAGTCAAGAACCGATATTCCGGTCTGAACTAGAGTGAAAGACCTTCCTGGAAGAGTGAAGCTCCTACCCTTGATTCTGAACGGACGCTGCCTGAGATTCACAAGAAGAAAGTAAAGCACATACAAACCGACACAGACTACTCCGATGACCTTGAGCGATCCGAAGGGCACCGTTACGGCCTTCTGAAGAACCGGGGGCCATACTATGAATAGTATCCCTGAAAGAGCGAAGAAGCCAAGCCAAAAAGTTAGATAGTTGAGGATTATTATTGCGAGAATCTTCCCTCCTGAGACGCCCCACTTCCCATATAACCTGAAGCGGACGCTTGTGCCCGAAAGAAACGTGAAACCGATATTCTTGCTGAAAGTGTATCCAACGAACGAGGCAAGAGCCGTCGAGCTGAGCTTCAATTTTGCGCCTGCTCTTCTGGAGGCGATCAGGTCGTAAAAGGTGAGGTTGAGATAAGTAAGAAAGGTCAGGAAGATCGCCAAAACGAACCTTGAAGCGGGAATTTCCCCGACCTTTGCGAAGATGTCGCTTAGTGTGTATCGTCTCAACTCGCTGACAAGAACGAATACCGAAACACTGAATAATGCGATTCCCAGAAAGGGTAAAAGCTTTCTGAAAGAGAGCACAAATCTGTTCAGAGTAATCACTAGAGAATCACTTTTGGGACTCTCACCCTTACGGTTACCAGAGGATTCACCACCTGGCTAATCATCAGATCGCAGGCGATACTCGCAAGCATGTAGGCCTTCTCTTCGGGAATCGACTTCCAGTCGGCTATGAACTCAACTGCTCTCTTAACCGCTCCGTGGCTCGCTTCTTCCAGCGACTTTGCGCTGAACAGAAGATAAAAGGCTTCGTCGTTCTCAACAGTGGGGCTTTCTACGGGCATTTTGTCCATATCCACGGTAAGCCTTACAAGAGCCCTTATCTCAATTCCGCTTCCTCCGACTTCTCCGTCTCCCATCCTTGCGTGGACGTCTCCGAGCGAGAGATTCCCTCCCTTAACGAACACCGGCAGATATACTCTCGACCCTGATACTATATCCCGGGTATCGAGATTTCCTCCGTGCCTTCCCGGAGTTGTACAGGGAATCGACTTATCTGCAGGTGAATTGCCGATAACGCCTATCATCGGCTTTATCTCAATTCGCTCTCCCATAAACGACGCGTAATTGCCCTGAATCTTCACTATCTCGGTAACACAGCTCTTTGAAACATTTTTGACCGGTCCCCAGGCAGGGCAGGTCTCGACGACTCCCTGATCGTCCAGCTCTATGTTCTCTATACTGACTACTATCGTGTCACCCGGCGTCGCTCCCTTTACTGCGATGGGCCCGGTGGCAGGATTCACATGAGTAAAGTCGAAGTCTCCCCCAACGGTCTGAGACTCTGAAACGATCTTATGGCAGAAGCAATCCTCCGTCTCCACAATCACCGTATCACCCGGGCTCACCTCCAGAACGGGCTTGTGTTCAGGCGACATATCGTACACTACTTTGTCTCTTCCAATTCTGTGTAACATGGGACGCACCTCCATTGACTGATATTGTCTCAATACTACCTCGTGGTTGTATTAATCCAAAGAGACATCATATGTTTATTACAATCAGGGAGACCAGCACCATTCCCAGGGAAATCATCTCGAGCTTCTTGAGCTTTTCACCGAATAGCAACAGGCTTCCAAGACTGATCATCACAACGCTTCCGGCACTGTATATGGGGAAAACCACCGAACCCTTCATTTCTTCAAGAGCCATTATGAGAAAGAAGGAAGAGAAGAGATTAGGTAGTCCCACAATCAGCCCTACAAAAGCTTCTCTTTTCATTGCCGGTTTTCCAGACTTCTTGAGAAAGATCGCGCTTATTATGAAGGCGCTGGCAAAGACGCTGAAGAGAAAGATGCTTTTGTAACCGCCCACGGTGTAGTTCTGGAAGAGCTTGTTCATGAATTCGGCAAGTCCTCCAGTAATAAACAACATAATTAGAGCGGGTTTGAAGTTTCTTCTGGTTGATCCGAATGGGTTGTTTACAAGAATTATTGAGAATATCGCGAGAGATATCCCGACCCACTGGATAGCTTCAGGGTATTCCTTCCACACCAGAAGCGACAAAAGCATTGGGATTAGAATCCCCAGCTTTCCGAAAGCACCGGAAAGGCTTGCCCCGCTTTCCCTGACGCTCTTCTGATAGAAGATGAAGGAGAGAAAGAAGAAGAGGCCGGAAACGAGTCCCAAAGACAGGCCCCAGACTACGCTACTGGTGAGACTGAAAAGACGTTCTCCCTTCGCGATCACTTCTGAAGGAGATCCTCCGCCGGGACCTACGGCCGGTCTTTCAACCGCTACCATAACCAGCGCTATGAAGAACGCGCTCAGGTAATTAAACGTCGTAACCGCAAGCCTGTTGTAACATCTCCCCTCGGTCACCTTGAAAATCATTGCTATAGAGGAACTGGAAAGTATCGCCAGCAAAAGATAGACCACTCCGACCTCCCTGATTCCACGCCTTCTCTTCTTAGTCGCAGGTGTAGTATATTCTTAGCAAGCACAACAATTATGCCACAGTCTCTCAACGGGATGGTGATTAGATGGCCGAAAGACTGATAGAAGTATTTTCAGGCTCCGACCCTGAAAAAGATCTTGAGGAAATGCTGGAAGAAAAATCGATAATCGCTCACTGGACGGTTAAGACATCGGAAAAGCTCTGGCAGACGAAGATACTGGCGCTTGCCGAAAACAGCGAGAAGGTCCTGGACTCTCTCGAGCAGCGCTTCACCCAGGATGAGTCCTTCAGGGCGATACTCTTTCAGGTGGAAGCCTCGCTTCCAAGAACTCAAGAAGAGGAGAAAGAAGAGGAACAGGCCGAGGAAGAAGAGAAGAAGCCCGAGAAGGGAATCTTCAAGCGAATAAGCAGAGAAGAGCTGTATCACGACATCTCTGAAATGATATCTAACGACGCAGTTGACATAACAATGATTATTCTTTCGACCATCGTCGCAACGATAGGGCTTCTTAGGAACAGCCCGGCAATAATAATCGGGGCGATGGTCATCGCTCCAATGCTCGGGCCAAATGTCGCACAGTCTTTCGCAACGACGCTCGGAGATTTCGGACTTCTTGCAAAATCCGTGAGAACGAATCTGATCCGCATCGGACTGGGCTTTGCCTTCGCTCTTGTCTTTGGGCTCCTGTTCAGGCCAGATTACACTACTCACGAGATAACCAGCCGCACGGTGGCCAACCTGGGTGACATTGTGCTCGCCTTTTCATCCGGGACGGCCGCAGCTCTCTCAATTACCTCCGGCGTCTCGACATCTCTTATCGGAGTTATGGTGGCCGTTTCCCTGATGCCACCGTTGGCTACTGCAGGAATGCTGCTGGGCAGCGGCAATGTGGCCGGCTTTTCCGGGGCGATACTCCTTTTCTTTGTAAACATAGTCTGCATAAACCTCGCCTCGATAATCACGTTTAGGCTTCAAGGGATAGGACCGCGCTCATGGTGGGAGGCGAACAAGGCAGGTAAAGCCGTCAAGGTGACGATAATTGGCTGGCTGGTCGTTCTTGGATTACTTGCGCTGTCCTTATTCCTGAGCAAGGCACTGTAAGAGGGTAACATATGTTACCGCTCAGAAGCCAAATTTCGGCTAAGATAATACTAGATCAAAAGCGAGGTGATGGAGATGTTGAAAAGTTCAATAGAAAAAGGGAAAGTCGTGCTTGACAAGTCAGGTCTCAAGGGTCGGATTATCTACGACAAAGAGACTGCACAGGCAGTCATTATAGATATTGAAAGGGGAAAAGAGTTAGCCGAGCACAAGACTCCGGTAGATGTATTCATTCTAGTTCTAGCCGGAAAGGGAATAATCACTATCGGTGGAGAAAGCCATGAAGTTGTGAAAGACGACATCATAGACAGTCCGAAAATGATCCCGCACGGAATAATCAATACCGGAGAGGAGCCGATGCGCGTTCTGGTAGTGAAGGCGCCGCATCCATAGACATTAATACCGGGTCTGACTTTTTCGACCCGGCATTTAATTTGTGAAGCCTTCAGTTCATCACGAAACAGGATTTTACAGCTATATCGTCGGAGTTCTGATTATAGGTCTGCTTCCTCTGTTTATGCCGTTCTTCTCATAGATCATTATCTCAAAGGGAATCCTGAAACTGAGTAGACCCAACGCATCCTTCATGCTCCCAAGGCTTCTGTCCCTCGAAAAGTTGATCAGCGTTATACCCTCTTCCCAGGCGCATCTGTGAATCTTTCTTACGGTCCTTCTGGCGCTTCGAATATCGCCCCAGTCAAAGAGAAGAACGTCCCAGGATCTCAACCGCTCATTCATCCTCGGAATCCTTACCAGTGGCGAAAGAGTTCTCTGGGCCAGAAGCTGGAATGCCCTCAATCCCTTTGAAAGTCGCGTAATTCCGAAATCCTGCTCGCCGCTCGTGTCGAGAACCAGGGCGGACGCCCCTTCCGTCTTGAACAACCTCAATCTTCTCTCTGCAACCATAGACTCGAAGGCCTTCGTACCCTGAAGGAGGAAGTCACGATCCTTCTCGAGAGGTCTGTACAGGTCCAATATTGTTTCGAGGTCTACCTCCCTTTCCACAAAAACCGACTTCTCCCGGGAGGTCTTCCTCACCGGACAGGCGTAGAAGTCCAGTGTAGCCGTAGTCGAGAACCCCATGTGTTCCAAGATCTTCTTCGAGGCAACGTTGTCGGCCTTGACCGACGCATATCCGAAATCGAAATCCGTGGGGCCAAGGAGATTCTGCAGTTCCTGGATGATCGATCTAAGCCAGCGGGCGACCTTGAGCCTGTATTTCGGATTGGTGCGCAGTCCGAAGAGATATATTGCTTTCTTGATTTCCCCATTGACTATCAATCTGTCGATTCCAACACCGATGCATCCGATAATGTCGTATGCGTCTTCGGCAATCATAATAAAGCCCTCTTCAAAGTACTTCAGTCTTCCAAAGAAGTCTTCTCTGAAAGCGACGAGCCAGATATTCCCCTCCTGAGCCGATTCTTGCTCTATCTTGAGGAGCCTTTCGTTGTCATCGATTGTGGCGAACCTTACATGTATGTTTCCTGCCTTTTTGTTTTCCATCAACGACTCATATCTTCAGGTGGGAATCGAACCATTCCAGTATTGCCCTCAAACGCTTTTCCCTGTGTACGGGAAGGCCTCCTCTGGAAAGCTCGTGGTTCTCCTTCGGGAAGAGCACCATTTTGGCCTCTTTTCCGAGATACCTTAACGCCGTGAAGAACTGCATCGCTTCGGGGACCCAGCATCTGTAGTCTTCAAGGGAGTGAATGAAAAGAATCGGAGTGACGACGTTGGGCGCCGACATCAGAGGAGACTGTCTGAGATAACCCTCGAGGTTGTCGAAGAAATCGCTGCCGGTCTGGTCGCTTGCAAAGAAGTATCCAATATCTGTGGTGCCGAAGAAGGAAATCCAGCTCGAGATAGACCTCTGAGAGACGGCAGCCTTGAAGGCGTCCGTATGTCCTACAATCCAGTTTGTCATAAAGCCGCCGTAAGAACCTCCGGTGACTCCAAGCCTATCCTCGTCAACGAAATCATATTCGTTTATGACATACTCGACGATCTCCATTATGTCTTCGAAATCCCTTTCCCCGTAGTGACCCCTTATGTCGGCGAAGTCGGTTCCGTAACCGGCACTTCCCCTCGGGTTGCAGTAAATAACTGCGTACCCTTCAGAGGCTAGAGTCTGGAATTCATGTACATATCCGCCGCCGTATGCCGTCTTAGGACCTCCGTGGATCTCTACGACTGCCGGGTACTTCTTGCCTTCCTCGAAGTCTACGGGCTTCATTATCCAGCCTTCGATCTTCTGCCCGTCGGAGGCCTCCACTTCGAAGCTTTCAGGTTTCGACAGCTTAAGACCTTTCATCCATGAGTTGAAGTTTGTGAGCTTCTTCCTCTTGCCTTTGACAAAAGAGTAGATCTCAAGCGGCTCGATCGTCGTCATCTCAGAAAGGAGAAGCACTTCGCCTGTGATATCGAAGCAGTCAATGCTCCCCAAAGAGACAGCGATTTCCTCTACCTTTCCCTCTTTATCCATAGAAATCAGCTTTATTTGCGATCCCGCAGTTACCAGTGAAAACAGCTTGCCTTCCAAAACCTTCATGGAAGTGTTCGGCGACACACCCCTCACATCGCTGTTCAGGCTGTTGCCAAAGTACAGGTCCAACTCTCTGGCAACTATATTAAGCGTAAGAGATTCCAGATCTACATGGACAATGAAGGGATTGGTCGGGAAGCCTTTTTCAAAGTCGGTTGCGACAGCGAATAGCTCGCGTTCGCCTGACCACTGGCAGTGATAGAAAGAGAGAGTGTCGTCTCCGATTCTCTTCGCCATTCCGTTCTGCAAATCGAGGATGTAGAGACTGCTCCATACCGGCCTCTTCTCCATATCTTCGGTCGTCATCACCGCGACTCTCTTTCTCTCGGGAGATACAACAATGTTTTCGATATCGCCTCCAATGGCTTCAACCGGTTCCATCTTTCCGTTTTCGAGTTTCATCTTATACAGACGGCCTACTCTGTTCTCCGTGAATCCAACTCCGTTAGAGACAAATGGTATTTTGTCTATCTCGTAAACCTTCTTCTCTGGCGGATCGTCTTCTTCCATCTTCTCGGGATCTTCCCCGGGCGCATGCTTCGTTATGAAGAGAATCGTCTCCGAATCGATCCACGAAACAGAGGAGAATCCTCCTTTGAGAGTCTTCACCAGTCTGCTTTCCCCGCCCTCAAGGGGCAGAAGATAAAGCCCGGATCCTTTCGCGTCCTTGTCTCTTCTCGAGACAAAGAGAATGCTCTTGCCGTCTGGACTGACGGCGGGGGAACCGTCCTTCCCGCCCCGGGTCAGCTGACGGATTTTCCCATTTTTCATGTTGCCCGACCAGATGTTGCTTTCGTACCGGTTCTCCTTCTTGTCTATCGTCTTTCTTACAAAGACAAAGTTTTCCCCGTCGGGAAAGATGTGAAGATCGCCCACAGTGGAGTATTTGTAAAGATCCTCAAGCTTCAGCTTCTTCAACTAGATCACCCCTTTCAGAATCATTCTACCAGAATGGCGGCTTTTCCTTCTCGACTTCCATGTGATGCTAGAATTATACTGAATGAGAGGTGTAAGAGATGATACTAGTGACCCACTTCGATCCTTTCGGAGGAAGTAAAATGAACGCTTCGCAGATAGTCGTGGAGCTTCTAGCGGAAATCAGGGAAGGCATTGAGCTCATGAGCCTTCCAACGATCTTCGGCGACGCCTTTTCTCGACTGAGGCAGCGTTTATTGGTCGGCGTCCCGGAGGCATTGATTATGGTCGGCCAGGCGGCCGGGAGATCTCTCATCACTCCGGAGAAGGTTGCGATCAACTGGAAGGAATCGGCGACTCCAGACAACAACGGATTTATTGCGATCGGGGAGAAGATTATATCTGATTCTCCCGACGCATATTTCTCGAAGCTTCCGGTCGACCGTATTGTCTCGAAGCTGAAGGCTGAGGGCCTTCCCGTCGAAAAATCTTTCTCGGCAGGCGCATTTGTCTGCAACTATCTCTTTTACAGGTGTATGGATTTTCTGACGAAGAAAGGCATAAACATACCCTCCGGATTTGTACATATACCTTGCATTCCCGAACAGATAGGTCCGGGAGAAGACAGACCTGCAGTAGAGGCGGAAGTCTCGGCTAGAGTCCTTTCGAGGATAATAGATCTTGCACTGGAGGAGAATAGATGAGAATAGGCGGCGTTCCTCTCAACATCGTCTGGGAGTCTCCGGAGATCAACATGAAGATAATCGAAAGACTTTTCGCAGGGGCCTCGGCGGCCGGGGTCGAGCTGATTGTCTTTCCTGAAACTACCTTGAGCGGGTTCACTCGTAACGCAGAGAGAGCCTATGTGAAAGATGCGTGTGATTTCTTCAAGAAGCAGGTAGATTACTGGGGTATTCCGGCTGTCTACGGTTTCATAGACAAAAGAGAATCGAAATTCTACAATTGCGCCGCTTTTCTCGCTTCGGGCTCGGAACCTTTGATATATCGAAAGAGAAAGCTTTTTTCATACGGAGGAGAGAATACAGTTTACACCCCCGGTGATTCCAATCTCTCTTTCGCGATGAAAGAGATACAGTTCTCTCTGAATATCTGCTATGACCTTCGTTTTCCTGAGCTCTTCAGGGCTAACTTGCCTGCAGAGGTCATGATAGTGATTGCCAACTGGCCGGAAAAACGGGCAAATCACTGGCAGGCTCTTCTTAAGGCAAGGGCAATCGAGAATCAGTCATTTGTTCTGGGGCTAAATAGAACGGGGGTCGACGGCAACGGCATCGAATACGACGAAGCCTTTTCCGTCCTCTTCGATCAAGACGGTAACGAGGTACCTTTTGAAGCCGAGAAGGGATTGCTTCTTTGGGAACTGGACTATGAGAGACTGAGTATTCTAAGAGACTGGCGGGAAAGATTCCCCGCACTCAAAGACATTTAGACATATCCTTTCTTGCCGTTGCAAATCTTAATGACGTCTATTCCCGCTGAAGTATCTCCTTCTTGAAGAAATCATCTATATTATGCACTGATATATTCGTGAACCTCTTCTCATCGATATCGACAACTACTCCATCAGAACAAGGCCCCATGCAGTGAGAACCCTTGATTGTTGTGAATCTACTCAAACCGTGTTCGGTCACTAACTCTACCAGTCTCTTGGAGACTTCGGGAGAACCCTTCATAAGACAGGCGCTTCCCATGCATACTCTTATAATCACCCGCATTCCCTCCATTTGTGACTTCTTTCACAACTTATTATAGCCTATTCTTCAAGAGATTTGAACGAAAAACTGTAATCGCTTTCTCGAATATTTCACACTATTGCTGTTATTATTTCTTCGTGGGGGAAAACACATGAAGGTTCTGATTGTAGAAGACGAGCGTGACCTGGGAAGACTCCTCAAGGAGTTCCTGGAGAGAGAGGGTTTTGTTGTCGAGACCGCTGCGGACGGTGAAGAAGGACTTTACATGGCTACCAGCGGTCCGTTTGATGTCATTGTTCTCGATATTCTGCTTCCAAAACTGAACGGATGGCAGGTGCTGGAAGGGATCAGGAGTTCTGGGAGCAAGATACCTGTGCTCATGTTGACCGCCTTGGACGGCATAGAGGACAAAGTAAAGGGTTTCTATCTGGGAGCCGACGACTACCTATCCAAACCTTTCGACATCCGCGAACTAGTTGTAAGAATTCAGTCGTTGCTAAGAAGGAGCCAGCCGGTCGGAACTCCTTCAAGTATTCTGAAGGTTGGAGACCTCGCTCTGGATATGTCGCTCAAAACGGTGATAAGGGGAAATGAAAGAATAGCGCTCCGAAAGAAGGAGTACCAGATTCTTGAATACCTCATGCTTAACAGCGGCAGGGTAGTCCCGAAAAGCGAGCTGGAAGAGCATCTTTGGAACGAAGACGACGAACTATGGTCAGATGTCATAAGAAGCCATATCAAGAACCTCCGCAAGAAGATTGACGGTGGTCACAAGAAAAAGCTGATAAAGACAGTCAGAGGTATGGGATATGAGATCAGTGACAGGTGAAGAGCTTTCTTTCAAGAAGGCAAAGAGGAGATGGACACTGTTCTTCACGCTGGTCGTCGTTACTCTCGTCTCCGTTCTCAGCCTTCTTATCTTTGTGCTTGCCCTAAGACTTGAAGGAAGAGCCGAAATAATCGAACTGAACAGAATTGCCGACAGAATCGAGTCTAGAATAGGTAGGCCTCCTGCAGTAGGAGTCGAGCGGATGATCAGAAACTATCCCGGGAATCTCGACATCTTCACCTCAGAAGACGAAATTCTTGAGTTTGTAACTCCCTCTGGCGAAATCCTCCTGCAGCTTGGAGGAGCAATAATCAGTGACATACCGATTGCAGAGGGCACCTCGAGAGTGAAGGCAATCGACTATGGAGAATCCGAGCACGAGTACACCGTTCTGACCAGAGAGATAAGAGGGATTGCAGGGCAGCCCGTCTTCTTCCTTAGAGTCGGAAAATCAACTGAGGGACTCAGTGATGGGCTGAAGAGCCTTCTGTTTTCGCTGCTTCTTCTTGTCCTGATGGTTGCCGTAATCTCCTGGGTAGCCGGTATGACTCTCGCAAGATATGTTTTGACTCCTTTGAAAGAGAGTTATGAAAGACTCCAGCGCTTTACCGCCGATGCCTCTCATGAGCTGAAAACACCACTCACAATTCTCAGATTGGGTGTAGATATGCTCAAGGAGAGAAAACTGGAGAAAGAATCGATGGAAAAGATCGATATGATTGATGGGGCGACCAGAAGTATGCAGAACGTTGTGAACAAGCTGCTCCTTCTCGCGAGAGTGCAGAACGAAAAGAAGTTAGAGATTGCCCCTGAAGATGTGGAGCTAGGAGTTTTCCTCGCTGAACTGAAAGAGTATCATCGACCTCTTGCAGAGTCAAGGGGAGTTCGCATTCTCGTTGAATCCCGCGATGATGTTGTTCTGAAAACTTCCTCAGACAATCTCAAAGTTGCGGTCGCGGCAATTCTAGAAAACGCAATCAAATTCACTGAAGAAAACAGCGATGTCACCATAAAGGCCTTCGAGAGTGAAGGATTTGCCCTCATTCAGATAAGCGATCTCGGTTCAGGCGTAGCCGACTCTGAAAAGGAAAGAGTCTTCGAACGATTCTATAAGACCGATGAATCTCATAACGGCCCAGGAAGTGGTCTGGGTCTTTCAATCGCAAGGGAAATTATCGGTTCTCTAGGAGGCGAAATCACAGTCAGAAACCATGTCGACGGAGGAAGCACATTCGAAATACGGATACCATTAAGAAAACACAAATAGGCTCTTCCTTCACTCCGTCGTTGGATAAAGTTGCAAGCTGAATAAGAACCGGTTATCCGTTCTCGGTTTACCGTTCTCCGACAAGAGCAAGATCAGTTGCAAGTGCCAAGATGCAAGTTGCAAGCCCTAAGCCTGAAAAAAACGTCACATCCCGTCATGCTGAACTTGTTTCAGCATCTAGCTCTGAAGTGCCGTCCTTCGTTGCCCTTCCCGGATCATGGACCAGTCCTTGAATAACATCAAGCGAGAAAGAGCATTATCGAGTGTTCGCTCACGAGAAGAGCGGGATTCTGAGCAGAATCATCTCAGAATGACGCGATGCGAGAGAAGACTGTCATCCCAAGTCACTCGTGCAAACTCCTTACTTCATCATCCCGTAAGGCTGAGCGAAATGTCTCTGTTTGGGGCTACTGTTAAGGGCCCTTGCACGGGATCATGTTCTTCTTGTCCTTGCTCTTCAAAGCGATCATCGTCTCCTGGCAAGAGTGACCAGCGGATCTTCAGACGGCGGACCGTTAACGGATAACTGCTCTTATCTCTTACCAGAGTAGCAGGAATGCTCCATCATACTGCAATAATAAGCCTCACTTTGGGCTGCCGACGATATTGTTGACAAACCAATCCATTGCTAACAGTTCTTCATCTGTAGGCGTCTCACCCTTTGAATATCTCGTGTTTCCTTCTTGATCGATCAAAGGACCCTCAAACGGGTGGTAATCACTCTCGATTATCCTCTTTCTTTCATTTTTCACTAGGTCCATCAGAGCCTCCGGAACGAGGTCGCTCATTACTATGTCGACAACCCCATCACCGATTCCACCCCAGTACTGATTGCTGATCCATTTGTCGTCCATCAACTCATTTATCACTCTTTCATAGAAGATGCCCCAATTCCACACAGGGGAACTAAGAAAAGTGTCTGGACTGAAGGCGCTCATATCGGTGTTGTAACCAATAGCGTAGACGCCGCGCTGCCCGGCCGCCTGAACGGCAGCCGGTGAATCCTGGCTCTGGGCGATGACATCGGCTCCAAGGTCCAGGAGGGCATCGGCCGCCTCCTCTTCTAAAGAGGGATCGAACCAGGTCTCAGTCCAAATAACGTGAATTTGCGCATTTGGATTAGTCTTTGAAACTCCTATTGCGAACGCATTTATACCCCTGATTACTTCGGGAATCTTGAAAGTGGCAACATATCCTATCAAGTCGCTCTTTGTCATCTCGCCGGCGATCAACCCTGTCAGGTAGGCCGGTTCGTATATTCTCCCGAAATAAGTCCCCAGGTTCTCTGCCGTCTTGTAACCAGAGCAGTGCATGAAAACCGTGCCGGGAAAGTTCTTCGCAACTTCTACAACATCGTCCATGAAACCGAAGCTAGTGCTGAAAACAAGCTTGAATTCTCTCTCTGCGAAACCTCTTAGCACTTCAAGATCCTGTTCGCCTTCGGTTACGTTCTCAATGAATGAAGTCTCTATCCGATCGCCAAATACCTTCTCAATATACTGCCGACCCTCATCATGTTTCTGTGTCCAGCCTCCGTCGTCTACTGAACCTACATAGACAAACGCTATGCCGAGAGGTTCTGCAATCAAAATGGAAGCAAAGAGAACCAAAACAGCGACAAGAATTACTTTCATAAAACACCTCCTTAAGAAAGTCGGAGCAACGGTAAGGCCGAAACAATGTTACTCCTAGGCCGGCAAAGCTCAGATCTACAAATCCCATTATATCCCACAGAATTCCCGAATTCTCCCGGACATTTCTTCCTATAATATTACTGAAGCTAAACCATAAACCCCCAAAAGGAGTTGAAAACATGGTTCTCACAGGCGAGAAAAAACGATCTTCAAACAAATCGGAAATGACCATCAGCGGTCTCATTGAGAAAATAGAGGAACTGGGACTGGAATCTATAGAAAGAGTTGTCGTCAGCGAAATTGAGGGAACTGAAACTCGCCTCGTAACCGACAACCGCACGATTGCTCCGGAACAGCTCAAGGATACACTCCGCCGCTGGGATTCGGAGTCTATATCGAGAGTAATGCTGCTCGACATGACACCGGTCTACAAGCAGTACAGTTCATTTTCAACCGGCCAAGAAGAGATCTACAGACCACCTGCCTTTTCTATCCAGATTACAAGGGTGAGCAACGGCGCAGAGACAATAGTGGTAGCAGTCAAGAGCATCGACCTTTAAGCAGTACCCGTGGAAAAGTCTTTCGAAAAGAAAACGAGAGACGCAATGCAGAACGAGCAAATGCAGTCTTACATAGATAACGTGACCCCCCATCCGCTACACAGAAAGGAGCGTGCTAGTCTGGAAACGACTGATGATGAACGTGAAACATTCCGTAAGATAGAATCGTAGCTTCTTGTTCCTCTGTTGAAGAAGTTCTTTGAAAAAGGCCGGACCGCCGAATTCCAACTGAGACAAAAAGTGGCAGTCTGGCCTACTGGTTAGTTATTATTGACGTGATCGATTATTATTGAATGAGATCTGGCACTCTAGAGGTGAAGTTCATGGCAACAAGAATCAATCTGGTCGAAGACGAAAGAAATCTGAACAATGTACTCACTTCTTATCTCGAAAAGGAGGGATGGGAAGTCAGATCGTTCACAAACGGAAGCGACGCTTTCGACGAAATAGACGACACCCCAGACATATGGATTCTTGACATTATGCTTCCCGGAATTGACGGATTCGAGCTCCTCAGAGAAATCAGAAAGAGAGATTCAGTGATACCGGTAATCTTTATCTCCGCAAGAGACAAAGACATAGATAGAGTTGTAGGACTTGAGATGGGAAGCGACGACTATATGCCCAAGCCCTTTCTTCCGAGAGAGCTAGTTATAAGGGTGAAGAAGATCCTCGACAGGGTCCGTCATTCCGAAGGGGTAATCACTATTCCTCCCTACAAAATCGATGAAGCGAGAAGAACAGTTATTGAAGAGACAAATGACGAATCTAGAGCCATCGAACTCACTTCAATGGAGTTTGACCTGCTTCTTCTTTTCGTTAACGGCAGAGGCAAGCCCTTTTCGAGAGACCAGATCCTGGACAAAGTCTGGGGTTACGACCATTACGGAAGCGATAGAGCGGTCGATGATTTGGTTAGAAGACTGAGGAAGAAGATGCCTGAGTTCAAGATTGAAACCGTGTATGGATTCGGATATAAGAGCGTGAACATATGAGGGCCTGGAGCTTATCTGACAAGCTTTGGCTACTGTTTGCCACCGTTCTCGCGATTTTGTTTCTCCTCTTGGGAATCGTCTTTAGATGGTCGATAAGAGACTTCTTCACCACCGAGGCGTACAGGACCATTGAGTACGCCCAGGAAGTCAAGCTGATAGAGTTACAGGGAGGATTCATTCCTTTTGAAGACATTGACACGAACAGCTTTAAAAATGCTAGAGACGTTGGACATATAGTCGTTTTCGACAGAGAGTTTGACCTCATAGACAATTATCTGCATAGATTCAGGACACAGGAAGATACTGAGAAAGTCTCTTCGCCGACTACAACTTCGAAGGGAATTGTAATCAGCGGAACGATAGTGCCTGAGATTCTGCCTGTGATTGATTCTATAAGAGCTAATGCGGAGGTTCAAAACACATCGTCAGAGAGGTATGAAGCCAGGTTGAACAACAGGAGTCTCTTCTACGTCGTTCGGTCCGGTCAACTTTCGGGAAGAGATGTCACAATGATTTCCTATATGTGGGATACCTACAAGAACACTCTTTCATCGACGTTGCTCTCAAGACTATTGCTGGTGATGGCAATAATGACCGTGGTAAGTCTGATAGTCATCATCGTTTTCTCAAGATATATGACTAAACCTCTTAAGAGACTCTCCGAAGACGTAAGAATGATATCCAAGAGAAACTGGGATAAGCCGATTGCTTTGAACAGAAGCGACGAAATCGGAGAGCTTGCCGATTCAATTGAAAACATGAGAAGGAGTCTTAGCGAGCAGGACAAAGAGCAGCAGTCTATGCTCCAGTTTATCTCGCACGAGCTGAAAACACCTGTAATGGTTATCAGGAGTTACGCGCAGGCAATAAAAGACGGTATCTATCCTGGTGGGGATCTAAATAGCGCGATAGATGTTATTGACAGAGAGATTCAGAGAATGGATCTGAGAGTGAAGGATCTACTGTTTATCACCAGACTGGAGTATCTGTCGCGTCACAACCTGGAGACGGAAGAGGTCAATCTTTCGGAACTGATTGAAGATACCGTCGGGCGCTTTTCTTTCCAGAGAGACGACATAGACTGGAACCTGAACCTGAGAAATATCACTGAGCAAATAAACGAAGAGCAAATGGCAATAGCGATAGAGAACATTCTTTCCAATCAGATCCGCTATGCAAGAAATACGATAGAGGTCACAATGGAAGTCAATGAAAAAGAAGAGAACGTGGTTATCCGCTTCGCAAACGATGGTGAAAGAATCGAAGAAGAAAGACTGGCCACGCTTTTCAAACCATTCATCAAAGGAGTCGGCGGCGAAAATGGACTTGGGCTGAGCATAACGAGAAGGATACTCGAGTTGCATGGAGGAACGATCTTCGTGAAGAACGAAGAATCGGCAGTGGCAACAATCGTTGAATTGCCTATTAAGAGCATCTAACCTTTGAAAAGGTTAATGAATAATTTCATCGCGAGATTGATTGAAAACAGGAGGATAATCGTTGCATCCTCCTGTCTCATTCAGAAGATCTTTCAATTCTTACGGCAGTTGATTCGACCTGTCAAGTACCTGAAATCAAGCTATTCCTATTATCTCTCATCAACCAAGGGATTTCTTCCCCGCTCCGCTTACTCCTTGCTGAGCCAGCTGATCGGAGAGCCGCTTAGTGTTGTAGCTCCAGTAAGTAAAAATCACAATGCTATCAAGAGCACTACTCCACGTTTCAACTGTCATCATCTCTCTTCAAATTCGGGCTATAAAACGCCCGTTTCTATGTTTAGATACTTCCTCAAACCCATCAACGCCCCTCCAAAAATGGGGCCCTCTCTGTCATCAAAAGCAGATTTAACGATCTCCATCGAGGACAGTTCGAAGAGCGCGCTGTTCTTCAGTTTTGTTTTCAGGGCAGGCAAAACGCTGTCCCGGTATTCTTCAAGGGCACCGCTAATTACAACCAGATCTGGATAAAGACCGTTTACGATATTCATGAGACCGATCGAGAAGGATTCGATGTAATCATCAAGTCTTTCACTTATAACGAGATCATCAAGTTCTCTCGAGCCAACCATAGTAAGCCAACAGCCCTTTCTTCCACATGAACATTCCGGTCCGTTTCGATCGATAGACATGTACCCAAATTCGCCAGCAATATGATTACTTCCAACATATATACTGCCGTTGATGAACAGTCCAATTCCGACTCCTTCCTTAACAAGAGCGTAAACTATGTTCGCAAAATCATCAGGAATGTCCCTTTTAAGAGCTACCTCAGCGAGAACTCTCAGTTTTGCATCGTTGTTGCTCATTACCGGAGAATCTAGCCCTTTCAGCTTAAGTCGGCTCTCAACGAGTTCTGCAAGTACGAGGTCGGTCCAATGGAGCAAGGGAACATTAATTGCAGTTCTCAAATCACCGCGAACAAGACCCGGTACAGAGATCACCAAATACGAAGGAAGCTCGTTTTCTTTGTCGCAAAGATCTGAAATGCAGTCCACTAATTCGCAAGCGAATTTCTCCGGGCTCTCGGATGTTCCGATTTCGCACTTGTCTGTGACATTCATTGAAAGATCGACTCTGGCGACTATAGTTGTTGCGAGTCCGACATCAACCGAAATAACGAAGGCTTTCCCGGGATTGAAGGAAAGAAGTTCTTGCCTTTTTCCCAGACCAGAAGAAGTCTTGCCAGCGCTTACAAGATATCCCTGTCAAATTGGAAATCTTTGTTCTTGATATGGGCTGGTATCTTGATACAACGTCCATTACTGTCTTAAGATTTCTTTCCCTAAGTTCAGAGAGTACTCCAGCTGATCTTCTCTCAGAGATTGGCAAATTCAGTCCTCCTAATTAGTTAGTTTCTGAACCTAAATTATTCCAGCAAACTCAACAGTCTATTTGAAAACACTCTTTTAGGTAGAACGGATTAAACATCTGGGAATAAAAGAGGTTGATCGGGTATGATCGTATCTCACGAGGAATTTTGAGAATATGACGCGCCAAAAAGGGAGAAGAATGAAAGCTCTGTATCACCGAAAGCTGTTTTTCGTCATTTTTTTCATTGCGAAGAGAAGTCTCCTTTATCGAGAGAAATATCAGAATTCCATGATTCTCAGATTATCAGATTGGTTTTGAGAGTTGATCTATTCTTTGAACAAAAAAACTCTATTGAAAGGAGCCGGCAATTGTCTCCGAAATGTAGAGTCTCGGTGCAGAAAACCATTGACGGGCTTCTCGCGTTTTTTTGCTCTATAGTCTTCCGTGATTATTTACATTCAAGATCTGGCGCAGGTATCATGAAGCACATCACTTGCGCAACAAGTACGCCTTAATTGCTCTCGCAGAACGCTTTCCTGCTCCCATGGCTTCTATAACGGTAGCGGAACCGGTCACGATGTCTCCGCCGGCGTAGATGCCTTCATCGACTTTGCCGCTGGCTTCATCGGCATCGATACTGCCCCATCTATTCAGTCTCACCTCTGGAAAACCGGCTTTCAGAATGGCGTTTGGAGTCTGCCCGATCGCTTCGATGACCATATCCACTTCCATGATGAATTCCGATCCCTCAATTTGTATCGGCCTTCTTCTCCCCGAATCATCCGGTTCACCCAAAGTCATCTTAACGCACTTCATTCCAGTGACGTTGTTGTTTATGTCCCCTTCGTACTCAACGGGAAGGGTCAGCCAGTGAAACACTATCCCCTCTTCAACGGCATGGTGGTACTCCTCTATTCTTGCAGGCATTTCTTCTTCGCTTCTCCTGTAGACCACATGAACCTCTTTGGCTCCAAGTCTTTTGGCCGTCCTTGCCGCATCCATTGTGACATTTCCTGCCCCTATCACGGCTACCCTGTCCTTTATCTTGACAGGCGTGTCGTACCTTGGAAAGAGATAGGCTTTCATAAGGTTGGTCCTCGTGAGGTATTCGGAAGAGGAGAATATGTTGTTGTGATTCGATCCCGGTATTCCCATGAATCTAGGAGCGCCCGCCCCGATACCAATGAAAACTGCATCAAATTCGTTTTTTATCTCTTCGAATGGAATCGTTCGGCCTACAATCTGATTGAAACGGAATTCAACTCCCAGGCCCTTCACAAATTCAACTTCCTTTGCAACGATCTCTTTGGGAAGCCTGAACTCGGGAATACCATAAACAAGCACACCTCCCGCAGTATGGAAGGCTTCGAAGACCGTAACCGAAAAACCCTCTTTCGCGAGATCGGCTGCGACCGTTAGACCGGCCGGACCTGCACCGATGACGGCAACTCTTTTGTTTACGGACGGTTTTACGGCAGTTTCGAGAGATATATTCTGGTCGGCGACGAATCTCTCCAGTCTCCCGATTGCGACAGGTTCACTGCCCGGGATCCTGCCCACTACGCAGGCAAGCTCACACTGCTTTTCCTGAGGGCAGACTCTTCCGCAGATTGCTGGGAGGTTGTTGGCATCTTTCAAAATCTTTGTGCTCTTCTCGATGTCACCCTCTCTCAGTGCTTTGATGAAACCGGGGATATCTATTCCCACCGGACAGCCGCTCACACAGGGTTTGTGCTTGCACTGGAGACATCTGTTTGCCTCTGCAATTGCCTCTTCCTTGGTGTAGCCAAGGGCAACCTCCTCGAAGTTGTTGACTCTCTCTAAAGGATCTAACTCTCTCATCTTAACTTTGAATTTCTCAGGCATTAATCTCACCCGATTCACGTATGTACTCCTCAAGAGCAATCTGCTCCTCTTCTCGGTACTGATACTGCCTCTTGATGAGCTCGTCCCAGTTGACCGACCTGCCGTCAAATTCCGGTCCGTGAACACAGGCAAACTTCATCTCGCCCCCTACTTCTGCTCTGCAGGCTCCGCACATTCCCGTCCCATCTACCATGATCGGATTAAGTGAGACCCAGCATCGTATGTCATTCTGGGAGGCTAGAAGCGAGACAAACTTCATCATTACCATGGGCCCTATTGCCCAGATTGAAGCTGGTGGGTGATCCTTGATAACTTCCTTAAGAGGATTTGTTACCGTTCCTTTTGAACCAAGGGAACCGTCGTCGGTCGTGATGTACAGCCTGTCAAGAAATGGTCTGAATTCATTCAGCATTATAAGCTGCTCCTTCTTTGCAGCGCCCAGTATTCCTATAACCTCATTTCCTGCCTCTTTCAGTGCCCTGGTAATAGGAAACAACGGTGCAATGCCAACACCACCGCCCACTACACAGACCGTTCCAATCTTTTCTATCTCGCTGGGATTTCCTAGCGGGCCTACGATATCCGCAACTGATTCGCCCTCGCTCAAAGAGCATAGCTTGTAGGTACTCTTGCCCACGGCCTTCACAATAACTCTTACCCTTCCTTTATCGGTTGACGCAATTGTGAGAGGAATTCTCTCACCGTATTTGTCTATCCTTACTATCAGGAACTGGCCGGGCTTCGCGTATTTATAGATCTCGGGATGAGAAAGCCAGATATCAAAGGTATCCGGCGAAATTCGCTCTTTTGAGAGTACTGTGAACATTCAATCACCTCAATAGAATAATATCAGAATACAAACTACATTGCCGAAAGCCTTGAAGCTGGCCGCATATCCAAGGCAGAGAAACAATGTGATTAAGAACTGGCGTTGCGCTTAAGAGTGCTGCAAATACGAGTTTCCGCGGTATCTAATGTTAGAATAATTTAAGCTAGTAAAGATTCCAAGACAGTCTTGTCTACTGAGCCCGACTTGCTCTAGTTAGAGTTTGCTTCTATGAAATCGTGAGCCATGAATGCATGTGTGTGTACTCGGCTTATTATAGATCTTTTGAGAACCCCAACCCCTTAAATAAACCCTACGATGTCCGCTTTTGCCGGACGATAAGATTGGAGGAGAATATGGAAAAAGATCCAAAAAAAGAGAAAATGACCACGGCAGCTGGAGCGCCCGTAGTCGACAATCAGAACTCAATGACTGCCGGTCCGAGAGGCCCGATGTTGCTGCAAGATGTCTGGTATCTTGAGAAGTTGGCCCATTTCGACAGAGAGGTTATTCCGGAAAGAAGAATGCATGCGAAAGGCTCTGGAGGCTTTGGAACGTTTACCGTGACCCACGACATTACAAAGTATACCAAAGCCAAGCTCTTCTCAGAGATGGGCAAGAAGACTGATATGTTTGTCAGGTTCTCCACGGTAGCCGGAGAGAGAGGCGCTGCCGATGCCGAAAGGGATATAAGAGGTTTCGCAATGAAGTTTTATACAGAGGAAGGCAACTGGGATTTAGTCGGCAATAACACGCCAGTCTTCTTCTTGAGGGACCCTCTCAAGTTCCCCGATCTGAATCATGCTATTAAACGTGATCCGAAGACCAACATGAGGAGCGCGAAGAATAACTGGGATTTCTGGTCTTCACTTCCCGAGGCTCTTCATCAGGTAACAATAACAATGAGCGATCGCGGGATTCCCTTTTCGTATAGACACATGAACGGTTACGGAAGCCATACTTACAGCATGATAAACGCCAACAATGAAAGGATATGGGTGAAGTTCCACTTAAAGACGCAACAAGGAATAAAGAATCTCACCGATGCCGAAGCTGAAGTCATAGTCGCAAAAGATCGGGAGAGCCACCAGCGCGATCTCTTCGAGAGCATAGAGAGAGGCGACTTTCCAAGATGGACCATGTATATTCAGGTTATGACGCTGGAACAGGCCGATAAAATGCCCTACAATCCCTTCGACTTGACAAAGGTCTGGTACAAAGGAGAGTTCCCGCTCACCGAGGTTGGGTACTTCGAGCTGAACAAGAACCCTGAAAACTACTATCTTGATGTTGAACAGGCTGCCTTTAATCCGGCAAGTATTGTTCCCGGAATAGGTTTCTCTCCAGACAAGATGCTTCAGGGAAGGCTCTTCTCCTACGGTGACGCCCAGCGTTACAGGCTCGGGGTTAACCATCATCAGATTCCAGTTAACAGACCACGGTTCCCATTCAATAGTTATCATCGTGACGGACAGATGAGAGTAGATGATAATGCAGGAAGCACGATAGGCTATGAACCCAATAGTTATGGAGCATGGGCTGAACAACCTGAATTCAAAGAACCCCCTCTAGAGCTAAAGGGTGCCGCCGATAACTGGAACTTCAGAGAAGATGACGATGATTACTACACCCAGCCTGGAAAGCTTTTCAATCTTATGACTCCAGAGCAGCAGCAAGTTCTATTTGAGAACACAGCAAGGAACATGGGAGACTCGACAAAGGAAATCAAGATCAGACATATTGGAAACTGCCTGAAAGCCGATCCCGCTTATGGAGCGGGGGTTGCGAAGGCTCTGGGGATTTCGCTGGACGAAGTTTGGAAGTAGCCAAATATTGAGCGATAAGAAAGGTAACTTGTGAGGCTTAAACAAGTTTTGCTGGTAATCGCAGGATCGGGTTCCCTTTTTCTTGGCGTAACCGGAATAGTTCTTCCATTGCTGCCAACAACTCCTTTTCTGTTGTTGGCGGCATTTTGATACCTAAGAAGCTCAGAGAAGCTGTGCCGATGGTTGATCGGCCATAAGCTATTCGGTGCGTATATCTACAGTTATCTACATTTCCGAGCAGTAAGGAGGAGAGCAAGAAATCTTGCACTTGCTTTGCTGTGGTCCACTCTTACCTTGACAATGATACTGATATCGAATGCTGTTGTCACGGCAATTCTTGTCGGAGTTGGCACTGCCGTTTCTATTCATCTATTGAAGTTGAAAACATTGACAAGTGAAATGCTTGAAGAAGTCAGGAAGGGTCTGAAGAATCCTGATAGGATCAATAAAGACACTACCTCGAATAGCGGCAATACTTAATCACGATCACAATAGTCCCGATCTCTCGCCATCAAGATGAACTCTCGCAGCTCCAAAAAGCGAAAAGATAATATCCGGCTTACTCATCTCCTGATCTTGAAGGCTCGCTGTATAAGTTGTCTAATCTCTGGAGTCGCGAATTTCTTCAAGGCTTCTTCCTGTCTTGACTGAATTGGGCTCGGTCGACGTTGGGTTTCTTCTTGCATCGGCTTCTTTATCGTTCATCTTGATCAGAAGCCACCGCGCATTCTCCGCTTTTCCCGTTCGGACGAGCGCGTAGCCACCCTTAAGCTTCTCTCCTTCGAGCCAAATTGTGATATGACCATCTTCGATTTGTTTTGTGAGTGGGTTCGATTCAGGGTCTTCCTTCAGATTTCTGTAGCTTCCCCGGTCCCAAAGAAGAACCGTGCCTCTGCCGTACTCTCCTTCGGGGATATTTCCCTCGAAATCGCCATACTCGAGGGGATGGTCTTCCGTGGGAACGGCCAGCCTTTTTTCAGAGGGGTCGGTTGACGGACCTTTGGGAACGGCCCACGACTTCAGAACTCCGTCTACTTCGATTCGAAAGTCATAATGAAGAGTCGATGCGGCGTGTTTCTGAACAACAAACACCGGTCTATCTTTTGCCCATTCAAGAGAGGCCTCTTTACCGTCGGGCTCCGGCGTTTTGTTGAAGTCTCTCTTCATTTCGTACTTATTCAGTTTCCTTTCACTCTCGTCCACAGTTTACCTCCTGATCTGTTTGTCAGCCGGGGAGTTGAACAATCCATTCCTTCATAAATATTTCTCTTTCATATGAATTATATCAACCGACGGCCGAGAGCTTTCGGAAGCACAAGAGAACACAGCATGAAGCTATCTCGAGGAGGATTTCTCATAAAGAATCTCAGGGAACAAGATCCTTGATTTTACCCTCGTCTTTCAGTTTTCGGGCTAGATAGATGAATGGAGTGTCTAGAACTGCAACGACCCACTTTAGAATGTAAGTGGACCAGAATATCTGCCACCACACATCGGTCGAAAAAACTCCTAGAAAGGCTAACGAAGTAAAAACCGCCGTATCGATCAGCTGCGATACCATCGTGCTTGCGTTATTTCTGAGCCAGATGTGCTTCCTGTCAGGAAACCTCTTCTTCCAGAAATCATATGCCCAGACGTCATGTAACTGAGAACACCAGTAGGCTGCCAGACTAGCCAGAGCAATTCTGGGGAGAAGGCCGAATATTGCTGAGAGATGCTCCTGAGAGAAATCAGAGTGATGAGGCTCGAAGGCAAGAGCGATTTGCATTATCACGGTAGTCGATATCAGAGAGAAAAAGCCGATGTAGACTGCTCTCTTGGCCTCCTTCTTTCCATGATTCTCAGAAAGAATATCCGTAGCCAAGAACGACGTCGCATAAACGATATTTCCCAAAGTCGCGGCCATCCAGAAAAGTGAAACCGTCTTTATTACCTGAACATTGGCAATTATCGTAGCTATGGCTACCCAGACGTACAATCCTGTCTTTCCCCACAACCTGTAAGCAACTATGATCAAACTGAAGTTCACTACAAGCATCAAAAACCATAATAGTTCGTTCATCTATACCTCCATTCCGAATCCTTCACAATCAGCATCAAGAGACCGGCAAATTTCTGTCATCGGAAGACCGGACATTGCATCCCCTCTCGCATTTTATCGCATAAAGACTTTCAGAACCACTCTCGCGTATCATAATATTGTCTTACTGATGGAACAGGCAGCCGGGAGCGAAATCACATGGATTTTACCTTAAAGGGAAGAAGAGATTGTTATTTTCTATAAAGCGGTGAGATAGTCGAAAAAACTGCAAGAACGACGAAAATATCTTCGGTTACGACATCCGGGCACATCAAATACTGACGGTGGTCTAACTCAACTCGCTTATCCTTGCCGAAAAACTTAATGCAGATCGCTCTGTAGTAGAAATTACAGCGTTACTTCACGACTACGCAAGTATCAAAGACAGCAACCTTTACAGGGACCAGCATATACACGGTGCAGTCGAAGCGGATTGAGTTGCAAGTGCCGATGCGAGTGCCCATATTGTTGGTCTGCCCTCTTTATTCCGTCTAGCATATGTCAGCTACTTTCGATTAGGCTGGCGGATGGATTTCGGGAAAGACCGAAAGAAGCTGGCAGAAGCTCTGCTCCGAAGCAAAAAGACTGATCTTTGATGACCACATCGCGGCGAAAAAAGTTCTCAACCGCCTCTGAAGCGATCTTTCCCAAGTCCAGTCTCTGTATTTTGGCGCAGGAGATCAATCATAGTTCATATTTTCCGAAGATCTCGGTTCCTCGGCAATCCCTTCAATTTCGGGAAGCCTTTCGCGTGTCTCGGTAAGAGTTTCGATCTCCCTGACTTTCGGAAGCAGCCTGCTTTCAAAGGAACCCACTCCATCATTGTAGGCACTGACGGCGTTCTTTAGGTGGCCCTGCAGTCTGTTGTAATGAGCGAAGAAAACACCGAATCTATTATAGAGTTCTTTCGAGGCTTGAACAAGCCTCTCAGCGTTTTCGGTAAGGCTGTACTGCTGCCACCCATAGGCTACAGACTTCAACAGCGCAACGAGATTCACCGGAGAAGCAATAAGGACCTTCTTCGCAATAGCATATTCAAAGAGGTCCGGGTCTGTTAGAAAAGCCGCATTTATTGCAGACTCCACCGGGACAAACATTACCACAAAATCGGCATTTCTGCTGAACGATTCAGAGTAGTTCTTGCTGGCGAGTCTATTCACTGTCTCTCGAACATTCCTTGCGTAGACGTTCATGAACTGGCTTCTCGACGACTCGTCATCTTCTTCCAATGCGGCCAGATAACTGTCGAGCGGAACTTTGGCATCTACCGGTATGTAAGCTTCATTAGGTAGTTTTACAATAAGATCTGGCCTGCCACTGTCAATCGATTCCTGTTCCACAAAATCAACATGTTCGGTCATGCCGCTGAGCTCAACTATTCTACGAAGCTCAATCTCACCCCATCTTCCACGAGTTGATCTATTTCTCAAGGCGCCCTTCAAATCCGTAACGCCCTGCCTAAGATCGGTGTTTGCTGTCGCAAGAGTCCTCAGTTGTTCTTCAAGAGCTTTGTATGCTCCTTCTCTCTTAGATTCCAATTCCCTCACATTTCTTTCCAGCTTTTCCAGGTTGTCTTTCACCGGACTCACGAGACTCTCGAAATCCCTTTTCTGACTGCCCCAATCTTCTTTCTGCAGCTTGAGCAATCCCGAGAACTTGTCATTTGCCTGTCGAATGAAGTTTTCGGTACTGGAATTGAGAACATCAGAAGATATCGCTTTGAAGGTCTCTTCAAGCTCCTCTTTGGCAGAAGTTAGCCAGTCCAGTTTTTCATCCCTCTCTGCGACATCTCTCTCCAGGTCCTTTTCTTTGAGCTGGAGTTCCTGATTCCTCCTGATACTCTGAGAAAGTCTTCTGACAGATGCAATTGCGAAGAGAAAGGAAATCAGAGTGACGACCGACATTATTATTAACGCTGTCAACATCTTGAACCCTCCATCCGTAAATAGACAGCTTTACAGCCGTCAAAATGAAAAACCGGAATAAATGAATACCATCGGTATTATATCAACTTGTCTTTGAAATTGCACTTTGTAAAGGTTCCCTGAGCACATTTAGTCGTGTATTGAGTACCTATTCTATTCTTTGATTTTCGCGTTGAGCAAACGGTCTTCTCGACGATTCCGGATCGCCACCGGACACTCTTCAAAAATCAATGAGCTTACCCAGATACGAACATCCTTGCCAGTTCGACGGCTCCGGCACTGTCGGGAGAATAACCGTCCGCTCCAATTTCCTCAGCATAAGTTTGACTCACGGGCGCCCCACCTATGAGCACCTTTACTTCTTCTCGAATGCCGGCCTTTTTCAGTTCTTCTATCACTCTGGGCATATTAAGCATTGTGGTCGTTAACAGGGCGGAAATAACAAGAATATCCGGCTTCGCACCTTCGGCTGCCTCAACGAACTCTTCGGGCTTCACATCGACGCCAAGGTCGATTATTTCGAAGCCCGCTCCCTTAAGCATCATACACACCAGGTTTTTTCCAATGTCATGGAGGTCACCCTCGATAGTCCCGGCAATCACTTTGCCGATCTTCTTGACCCCTCCGCTGACAAGAAGAGGTTCAATAAGGTCCATACATTGGTTCATCGCCTTTGCAGCAACAAGAACTTCGGGAACGAAATACTCGCCCTCTCTGAATAACCTGCCAACTTCATCCATCCCCGGGATAAGTGCGCTATCCAGAATTTCCTTTGCGCTGAGGCCTTCCGCTAGAGCCTCTTCAGTGGCAGCTTTTGCCTGAGCAGGCATTGTTTCGATGATCGCGTTCGTTATCTTCTCCAGGGTTCCCATCTTCAACCTCCCCCACATTTATTTGCGGTGCAGACAGACCACTGACTTCTTAAGATACATCAAGAGAGCTAGCGCCTGTTTTCACCGAATAGTCTATCTATAACCTTCTTCACTGTTGTAATGCCTTCTATCCTGTATCCTTCGCTTCCCGTAAAGGCAAAGCCATTTTCCAGATCTCCCTTGCAGGCATTCATGAGCGCCTCTGCAATGCAGTATGGCGCCTCTCTGTAATTGCATGTCTTTATGCACTGAAATGAGCATTTAAACGGCTTTTTCTTTCCCTGCTCAACATCGTCCAGAAACTTGTTTTTTATTGCTCTGCCCGGCATTCCCACAGGACTCTTGATAATGGTTATATCCTCCCGACAAGCATTCACGAATGCCTGCTTGAACCTGTAGTCTGCATCGCATTCTTCCGTGGCCACAAAGGCCGTCCCTACTTGAACTGCTGAGGCCCCGAGCTTGAAGGCTTTTTCGACATCATCTCTATCGAATATCCCTCCGGCCGCTATCAACGGAATATTTTTTCCAGTATCACGTTTCACCTGATCTACAAACCTTCTGATCTCAGGTACGGTCTTTTCGAGAGAACTCTCTTCAGAAAAGATCTCCTCGACTCTGTATCCGAGGTGGCCGCCCGCCTTAGGTCCCTCCACAACGAAGCCGTCGGGGACGTAGCTGTACCTGCGAAACCATCTCTTGAATATTACGGTCGCAGACTTCAGAGATGAGACCACTGGAATTATAGCCGTTTCCGATCCATCATCGAGATAAGAGGGGAGATCAAGAGGCAGTCCCGCGCCGGAGATGATCACGTCTATCTTCTCCTTCACGGCCGTTTCCACCATCTCTGCGTAGTTTGTGAGGGCTACCATAATGTTTACTCCCAAAACCCCTTTTGTCTTCTCCCTTGCCCTTCTTATGGTATTCTTGAGGCCATCTATGCTTGCCTGCCTGAAGTTCTTTCTGTAACCGTCAACCGTCATACCAATACCTGCCGTTCCAATAACCCCTATTCCACCTTCAGAAGCGACGGTAGCGGCCAGATTGTCCAGAGAAATCCCTACGGCCATTCCTCCTTGAATAAGGGGAAGCGATGTCTCATGATTCTTTATCTTGAAGATTTCTATGTCGTCACATCCTCTCGATGCCTAAAGTATGCATGATTCATAATAACCTAATTTGATGACCAGATTATTCTACTTCGAAAATAATTCGATTAAGTCGTATGCTGACGATTCACATTTGTATCAACAGTATCCTCATTCCGATAATAGATCGCAGAGAAATTTGTGAATCTCTACCATCGCCAGTGTATCCATCTTGCAGTACTCCAGCATATCTCTTCTTATTCTCTCTACCTCGGGCTCTCTGTAATTTCCCAGAGCCATATTCACGAAAACATACCTGGCATCGTCACCGTTATGGATGAACAGTCCCTCATAACCAACCCCTTCTACAAGTGCAGGAAGAAGCCTTTTGATTGAGAAGCTTCCCCCGAAGTCGGGATGATATATGTGGTCTTTCACAAGCAGTTCCGAATCTACAAATATCTCCGAGAAGGATATGAGCTGTTCTGAAAGTTCTGGATAGTCTTTGTATCTGTTAGACAGCCATCTCAGAATATTCCTCTCAACGGAAGCATGGTGCGCCATAAGTGTTCTGCAGTCCTTGAGGTCCTCAACCAGCCTTTCGGCGAGCAGGAGGCTTTCATCTCTCGAAGGATTGCCGAAGAGAAACTCCCTGTGTTCAAGGACTTCCGGGTCTTTTCTTCGAATGTGCAGTGAATACTGATACGGGATCCCCTCGTAGGGAGCCAGACCATCATACAGGGGAATAACTGAAGCTGCAGTCTCGAAATCGAGATAACCTATCGGATACTCCATACTATTCAGCTTTTCTCGAAGTTCTTCGGGCTTGTCAATCACTATCCCTCCTGTTTTTGCTCCACGAAAGACTCTTTGCAGAAGAGGTTTGTCACCAAGTATCTCTCGCGGAAGCTCTTCCAGATAGAAGTATCCCTTTTCGATCAAAGCATCTGTCTTATCGGCACCCAATCTGGGAAGCTCAAAGATACTGAGTCTCCTGTCCAGACCGAAGCATCTTCGAAGATGCTCGCAGTCTCTGCATTTGTACCCCAATGAGCCGGAAGGAATCAATGTTGAAGTCAAGATAACTGATGCAAGTTCGAGTTTGGCCGTTATCTCTGTTTTCTGCTTCGAAACCTCGTCCGTTACGTCTATGATCTCAAAGAGCTTCCGGTCATCGTCACCCTTGCGATACATTCTTGAGACCATAATTAAACATGCTTTCTTGACTCTGTAACCCGAGCTTTCTATAACTGAGATTGTGTAAGAGAGATCTCTTATGTAGTCCTTTGTGTTCGATGAACCTGCTAGGCTCGCTTTGACCTCGAAGACATCCAGTCCATCTGCCCCTTTTCTCAAAACGTCCGCCCTTGAGACGAAATCGCCGCTAATGAAAGCGGGTTCAAACAGTGTTACGGACTGCCTGTCTCCGATAATCCGCTCGGTTACGAAGGAGGCCTCAAAGGGATCCAGTTCCTCTATCAGAATACCTTCAGGAAAGAGACTCCTCGCCCTTCTGCCGACATCTAGACCCTCTTTCATCCTGAAATCTTCTGCGATTGTCGGCGTGAAATCCCGAGGTTCATTCCTCTCGATCCATCCCCTGACAGGGCAGTAATCGTACTCGAGAAACATCTTATTAGTAATAAGTCTCAACTAGCTTCACCTCGAGTCTTGAAGAGTGTTGAATGCCTGAACTCAGATAACGTCTCATGATGATTATAACAGTACCGACAGGTCCGATTTTCAGGCCTTGTTTCGAGCCTTTATTTCTTCCGCAACTGCAGGTACGCATTCGTCGAGCTTTATTTGAGATATGGATTGATGCTAGAATGCTTTTGATGAGTACCCGATATACTTAAACACGATCGGAGTCTCCGGAGACTTGACTCTTTGGAAAAAATGGGGGGGATTCAGTTGAAACCGGCACCCGATTTCTCAGTGATTCTGGACGTCTTCAGGCGCAATGAAGAACCTTGCAGAGTTCCGTTCTTTGAGCTCTTTGCGGACGATAAAATAATGGAAGAAGTGATGGGCTACAAACTTGCCGTATTAGAAGAAGATCCCGACAGGTACTTCGACCAGCTGGTCGGTTTTTATGAGGAACTGGGATATGACTACGTTCCCTTCTATCAGGCTCCCCGCTTTCCCACTCCCGATTACATTCATGGTGAAGACACGGCAACATACCGCAGAGAAAGCAGGAAGTGGATGAATGAAAAGGGCGGCCCCATTAAGACCCTAAAAGACATCCAGGAAGCGGACTGGCCGAAGGCAGATGAAGCTGTCGATTTCGACCTTTTCCGTAAGCTGGGTGAGCACCTTCCCGAAGGAATGAAAGTAGTTGGAGGGGCTTCCGGCGGGCCATTTGAGCACTCCAGCTTCCTGATGGGTGTTGAGAATCTCTCCATGGCCGTTTACGAGGATCCCGAGCTGGTCAACACTCTTAACGAAAAGATCGGCCATGTTCTCGTTGGAGCCGCAAAGATCATCTCTTCAATGGATTGCGTAGGCGCCTACTGCTTTGGAGACGATCTCGGATACAAGACATCGACCATCTTCTCTCCGAGACATCTCAGAAGACTGGTCTTCCCGTGGTACAAAGAGATAGCCAGCGTGGTACATGCAAACGGTAAACCCTTTGTCCTTCACAGTTGCGGCAACTTAACCACTGTAATGGACGATATAATAGAAGCCGGAGTCGATGCAAAACACTCCTTTGAAGACCAGATAATGCCTGTTCCAGAAGTGAAAAGAAGATGGGGCAAGAGAATCTCGATCCTCGGAGGAATAGATGTTGATTTTCTATGTCACGCCTCCGTCGAGCAAGTTAGGAATCGAACACTCGAGACTCTCGAACAATGCGCTCCGGGAGGCGGGTATGCTTTAGGCACGGGCAACACCGTCGCCAACTACATCCCGGTGAGAAACTACCTTGCAATGCTGGAGGCTGGAAATGAATTCAACTCTCGCTAGATACGTCGAATCGGCTTTCGATTCGGTCGGTTCATGGTAGAGCGCGAGAAAAACATCTCAGTCCTGAAAGGCATACCTTTCAAGATAGAGGCGGCTTCGCTTGTAGAAAGCCTGCGGATCAGAGCCGGTTCTGAGGAAGAGACGACTTTCAGAGAGCTCGTAGAGAATGCCCGTGAGACTGCAAACCCAAAAGCGATCTACAGGACCTGCTTTGTCGACTGCGTTAACAACGACGAAGTTACAATAGAAGGTGTTCGCTTCGAGAGCCGTCTCCTGTCGAAAAAACTCCATTCGGTCGGCAGAGTCTTCCCGTTCGTCATAACTTCCGGACGAGAACTTTACGAGTTCCCGCTCGATCGTACAGACTTTCTCAAGATCTTTCTCTGGGATAGTGTGCTGGAGCACATACTACATGAGGCAGCCGGGTTCCTAAGAAGCGAGATTTCCAGGAATAACCTGATCGAAAACCTCGTATGGATGTCTCCAGGCTCGGGAGATGCGGAGATCTGGGCTCTGCAGCAGCAGAAGGAATTGTTTTCCTTGATTGGAAATGTGAAGGAAGAGATTGGGGTCGAACTGAATGAATCTCTACTCATGATTCCGACGAAGTCAATTTCGGGAATTGCATTTCAGTCCGAGAAGGATTACAGGAGCTGCATGGTTTGCAGAAGGGTTAACTGTCATTACAGAAGCGCACCGTATGATCGGAAGCTGAGGAACTCCCTTGAATAGAGTGGCTCAGTCTTCAAAATCAGTCTGGTTGGCGAGGTTAGGAGTTGCTGGCAAGAGGTTGGAGCAGAAAAAATTAGTTCTTAGTTTGCCATTGTCCATTCGGAAAGACCGTTGCCCAAAAGGAGCCGCTGCGGTGTCGCTCTCGAGTGAATGCATAGGTTAAATGAGATCGGGGATACCGATGAGGAGAGAGGTTAAGTAATGAAAGAAGCTGTGTATAAGGTCACATTCCTGCCTTCGCAAAGAACAGTAACGGCAAAGAGAGGCGATTTGCTGCTCGATGTTTTAAGAAGGGAATCGCAGCAGGTGAATGCCGTATGCGGAGGGAGGGGAAACTGTGGAAAGTGCAAAGCGCTCGTGGCTGAAGGAAGCAAGGCCTTCCCGCTCACCCTTACCGAGTCAAGACTCCTGACACGAGACGAAATTGCGGCCGGATACAGGCTGAGCTGCCAGTACAAAGTCATGACCGATGTCAGAGTCAAAACAGAGGACCCGGCTCTGAATTCCGCAGTTTCCAAACCGCCTCTTCCGAAGGCCTCGATAAGAGAGATATCTCCACAGGTTAGAGTCGAAGAGTTTTCTCTTTGTAGGCCGGATATTGATGACCAGACTTCAGACTATTCAAGACTGATGAGTGCTCTCGTTACCGAAAGACCGGGGATTGACAGACTTAGTCTTCTGAGAAGGCTTCCCCATGTCATAAGGGAGCTGGATTACAGAGGCAGGGCCGTCTTGTACGGAAGCGAAGTAATCGACATACTACCTTTCTCGGACGAAAGCGGTATCTTCGGCGTCGCAATCGATATAGGCACGACAACCCTCGCAGTTTACCTGGCAGATCTTAAGTCGGGAGAGATCGTTGCGGTTCGATCTGCTTCCAATCCCCAGTCTGCATATGGCCAGGATGTCATTTCCAGGATTGACTACGCAATCAAGAGAGACGAAGGAATCGATGAGCTGAGAACTGCAGTTTTGACAACACTGAATAGGCTGATTGACGATCTTTGCAAAGGAGGAGCAGTATCGAAGGAAAGGATCTACGATACTTCGATAGTGGGAAACACGACGATGATCCACATCCTTCTCGGAATAAGCCCGGAGAGAATCGCCTCCTCACCTTTCATACCGGCATTCACTGGAGGAAAGGTCTTCGAGTCGCGGGAACTGGATTTAGAAGGGTCCATTCCAAATTCGAAAATCTACATAATGCCCGGAATCTCAGCTTATGTAGGCTCGGATATCACGGCCGGTATTCTCTCGTCTGGATTTGTCGAAGATTCCGGCAACGTTCTCCTTGTGGATATCGGAACCAACGGGGAGATGGCCCTCAAGAGCGGCGGCAGAATCTTCACTTGCTCCACCGCGGCAGGTCCGGCATTCGAAGGAGGCAACATAAGCCAGGGAACTATTGCCAGACCGGGAGCGGTCGATCATGTGTGGTTCAATGGAGAAGGTATCGGATTCAGTACAGTGGATGGTTCTGATGTTTCTGGAATATGTGGTTCGGGATTGATAGACGCGATTGCCGTAATGATAGATGCAGGAGTAGTCAACGAATCGGGAAGAATCAAGGGAGAACACTTCGAACTTGATGGCCGGTCGGGAAAAGTGCGGATAAACAAGAGAGACATTCGTGAAGTGCAGCTTGCAAAAGCTGCCATTCGAGCAGGAGTATCCGTTTTGATGGACCGGGCCGGCATCGATACGCGAGATATAGACCGGATTCTGCTTGCCGGAGCCTTCGGAAACTACATCGATCCCGAAAATGCCCTGCGAATAGGCATGCTTCCCAAAGTACCGGTCGAAAGAGTTTCACCAGTCGGCAATGCGGCCGGTCTGGGTGCAGTTCTGGCAGTTCTCGATAGCGGGATTCGAGAGAGAGCGGAAAGTCTCAGCAGTGAGGTACATTATGTAGAACTATCTGGGAGAAAGGATTTCAACGAGATCTTCGTTGAGAATCTTGCCTTGAGGGAGGGATAAAGAATGGCTTTCACTAGATCAATCATACCTTTGCTCGGCGCGCCGGGAGCAAGACTGACGGGAACAAAGCTTAAAGAGAATCTCACAAACGTGGAAATCCAGTTCAAGTCTTTGTCGAAGCTTATGGAAGAGTTTCAGCCCGACGGGATCTTCTTCATGATGGACCTGACAGTCGAAGCCGAGGCGTTGGGAATGGAGATCGGTTTCCCTGAGGATGACAATCCCTTCGTTAAGGAACATCCAATAAAGGGACGCGACGAGCTGGCCTCTGTCGAAAACTCCTGGAGCGGAGTATCCGGCAGAATGAGGATCTTCACAGAAGTTGCAGATAAGATGGCGAGAGAACTGCCGGGAATGAAGGGCAGCTACGTTATCGGTCCACTTAGCCTTGCAGGAGAACTGGTTGGGGTTACAGATCTCTGTATGAAGCTGATAGAAGAGCCGGATTTTGCAGAGAGCGTAGTAGACTTTTGCGCAAGGGTTGTAGGTGAATACTCCAGAGCGCTAATCGACCACGGTACGGACACGATAGCCGTGCTTGAACCGACTGCGGTGCTCTTATCCAAGAGACAGTTCAAACGTTTCGCGCTTCCATATTTTGAAAAGCTCAGATCGGAACTTTCAAAACCTTTAATTTATCACATCTGCGGAGACACGGAACACATAGTAGAACCTATGGGTGCAAGCGGCGCCTACGGACTGAGCCTTGACAGCATGGTGGACCTGAAGGATACGGCGGAGAGAATTCCCGAAGATGTTTTTCTTATAGGCAACATAGATCCGGTTAAGGTCTTCCTTCAGTCAAACGGAGAGGAGGTCGAGAGAGAAACTACAGAACTTCTCGAGAAAATGAAGGACGTTCCCAACTTCATTTTGAGTTCCGGCTGTGATATTCCACTGGAGACTCCTCATGAGAACATCGCCGCCTTCTTCAGGGCCGGCAGGAATTTTCGGTCATAATACAATACATCAGGTTCAGAAGAAGAGCAGCTTCTTCAGCGAGTATTATCGAGAACCATATTCGTAAGCGCATTCAAAAAGTCTGAAGATCTTCTCGGGTGATACTTCGGCCTGAATGTTGTGGATAGGAGCAAAGACAAAGCCTCCGCCCGGAGAGAAAATGTCGATGCGCCAGCGAATATCGTCCTCCAATTCCTTGAGCGTTCCGAAAGGCAGGACGTGCTGTGTGTCACATCCTCCTCCCCAGAAGACGATATCTCTTCCAAATTCCTTCTTCAGCCTTTCCGGCTCCATATTCTTCGCGTTAGTCTGAACCGGGTTCAGGATCTGAACCCCGGCTTCTATGAAATCTGGTATGAAGGGATAGACGGACCCGCAGGAGTGAAGAAAGATGAACAGATCGGGTTTCTTAATGTGAATGAAGTCGCACAGGTTTTTCAGTCTGGGTTTGAAGACAGATCTGAAAATCCGGGGCGATATCGCCGTATTTTCCTGGGTGCCGTAATCGTCGCCAATCTGAATAATATCTATATCGTCTCCCACGTTAGAGAGATACTTTTCCAGATCTACAATATAGGTTTCGAGGAGCCGGTCGAGAAAGAACTCCATAAGAGACCGGTCGGTAATCAGCCTCTCCATGAACTCCTGGTACCCGAACATTGAATGGCCCGCCTCGAGGAAGTTTCCCCCGAAAGCCCCGATTACGGCGCAGTCTGTTGACTCACGTATTCCCGAGAGCTGTCCTTTCAGGAACTCTATTTCCTCGTCAGTCAGTTTTGGCAGAACAAGAGCCGAGATCTCCTCTTTGCTCTCGGCCTGGGCAAGGGGAAAGTAACTCCTGTCGAAGTAATGGCCGCCTCGGGGCATTCTCGCGACTTCGACACCGTTCCTCTCGACTGCTAGCGAACCGTCCTCTTTCACTTTGAAGTCGAAACCATCTGGAAAGAGGTATCTCGACCCATCTCCAAAGATGTCTCTCCTTATCCAGGAATCGATTCTAGTTTCAAAGCCTCCGTTCAGTCTCTTGAGTTCGATCACATCGGAATGTACTTCTCTCCTGATCTCCTCATCGATAAAGGCAAGCATCTGATGAATATCGAAAACCCTTACTGAAAGATCACAATAACCGAGATAATCTACAAGCTTCTTGTAAGCTTTAGCATGAATGCCGGTCGACCTCATTCCTCCCAGATCGATAGGAATACGGTCAGGTTCGCGGTGTTTCAACGTTTTCAACACTCTATCTCGCGAAGTCATGCAGTTTCTCTCCTTTCAGATCCTTCTCTCCTGAGATTCTACGAAACAATTATGCCTGAGACAGATTCTATTGCTTCGCTACTGTAAGATTTAGAAATAGGATCAACCTCTCTTTAAGCTCTTAATTACCCATAAGTTACGGAGCTAAATAGAAATCATATTGTGCTTCTTCTCCCTTGACAGTATATGCTGTATTTGGCTCCTGATGATCCTGATCTTAAGTCCTCCCTTGAGGGAGGAGGACCACGAATTGGCGGAGGGTGTGCACGCTCGTCTTTGAGAACTGCAAAGGCCGCTGCCTTGAAATAATCCCAAGAGAGCGGATGTTGGTTCCTGGTAAGAACATATTGCACAGACCTACTAAAGACGTGAAGAGCGAATACATCCAATAAAGCTCGGCCAGGCTGATCGATGCGGGACGCGCTTCAAAGACGTGCACACACCCCACCGCAAGCGGTCCCCCCGCTCGAGCGGGGATTTAAGATCAAGAGCAGAAGAGCGGTTCATCGTTGACACTCCGCGTCCGGGGTCGGTCTTAGTTAAAAACCACGAGATGATGAGATGGGTTCCAGAGAACATCATGTGGGTAATGATGAGCTCTTTAAGGACAGCAATAAAGTGAAACGTACGCGTGCCCCAAGTTCTTTGAAGGAATGACCGCTGTAACTTTCAAAACTATCTTCTGAAAGTGTTTAGCAACTTTTCAATTATTGCAGATTTACACTTTCTCTTCAAACCAAAATCAAAACGCAATATCATAATTCTGAGTGATTTGTCTAGACTTATTTATCATTCCTGGTAAGGGCTTCAGGTAACCGCTTGAACCGTTAAGCCAGATGAGTCTGTATCTGTCGAATCTTAGTCTCCCTTAGATGATGTCTTTATGATTAGTCTTTAGTTTCGCACTTAGCAAGTTAACCATATTGGCGTAATTAAGGAAACTTACATGCTCTTTTCGAAACAAATCCGATTGGCATTCTTATTATTTGGAATCTTCGTATCGAAAGATAATGTCGAGCAGCCGTGAAATATACTGAAACTACAGGAACAGTTGACTTCAAAAACCGCTGAAATTGTTAAGTATGGGGGGTGTTTAGAATGCTTCTGAAAAAGAACCGTCTTGTCTTGCTACCTGTAGTTTTCCTTATCCTTTTGCTGTCTGCATGTCCATTCAACCCGCCAAACAAGATTCCGGTCTGGTTTCTTCCAATAGGAGATCAGACTGTGGAAGAAACCAAAACCCTAGAAATCCTTCTGAGCGATCACGTCTCAGATGAAGACGGCGATGCCTTGAGCTTCTCGGTAACAGGAAAGGGAAGCGTAGTTAGCGGTCTATATTCCTACACTCCGGGCATCGGTGAATCTGCAATTGAATTCGAGGAAGAAGCGGTATATGCAGTTACGATAACCGCAGACGACGGAAAGGGCGGAACGGCAAGCGAAAGTTTCAACGTCACGGTTATGCCCACGAACAGGCCTCCAGTCTGGATAACGATTCCAAATAAAACTGTTCTGGAGGGTTCCACTCTTACAGTTCTTCTTACAACCTACGCTAGCGACCCGGATGGAGATGCTCTTACATTCGATATTCTTGAAGGTCCCGGTGAGATTGACGGAAACAACTATGAGTACTCTCCCTCCTATGAGGATGCAGCAATTTACTTTGAAGAATCGGCAGTCTACAGTGTTGTTTTGAGAGCTATTGACACAAAAGGGGCCGAGGCGACGACAAGTTTCTCAGTGACCGTTACTAATAAGAACAGAGTTCCCGAATTGTCGATACCTTCCCCGCAATATGTTACAGCCGGAACGACATTAACACTGGACATCGCCACATTCGCGAATGATCCCGATGGGGATTCTCTTACATTCTCAAGAGTAGCCGGGGTTGGAGCAGTCGCAGGTAGCACCTTCACTTATTCTCCGTTATTGAGTGACTCAGGAACAAGAAACGCAACGATCAGAGCAAACGATGGAAATGGAGGCCAAACCGACCAGACATTCGATATAACAATCAATCCAAGTGGAATAAACAACCCACCGAATACCCCTTCGAATCCTACTCCTGTCAGTGGGGCACTTACACAGCCAGCCAATCTTACACTCTCTTGGATCGGGGGAGATCCAGACGGCGATGTAGTTACATATGATGTGTATTTAGGTACCTCTCCAACGGCTCTTGTGTTCAAAACAAACAGGAGTACGACTACTTACCCTACCGGCACTTTGAGTAGTTCGACTAATTACTACTGGCGGATTGTCGCGATAGACAGTAAAGGAGCCACTAAGACCGGCCCCATCTGGAGTTTCCGCACTGCGCCAACAAAAGCCTTTGGAGAGAATTTTGAGACATATTCTACAGGCACCATCACAGGTTCATTCGGGAAGTGGTACTACACTGAGTCTGGCAGTGTGCCTAATCCAGTCATTACAACGATCACCGGTCACGGTAAAGTCATCGCCTTCTACGGTGGAACTGGAGGTTACTCCACGGTCTACACTTCATCGGTGAAACCTATAAAGCTTGGCTATCTAGAGTACGACGTTAGGCTGAGCTCCTCCACAACAAACAAATGGGGCTGGATTGGGCCGAACAACACTAATGCATACACAGGAATAGGATACCTAGGAGGAAGTCAGGCGATAATCTGCTGGACAAATTCCGGTGGTTCCTACCATTCCGAGAAAGTGATGGATATCTCACCTGGAGTCTGGTACAAAGTGAAGGTGATCTTTAATCACACAACGGGAAACGCGGCAGTATACGTAAACGATTTATTCAAGAAGAGTTTTACCTATAGTCCTGTGTCAGCGGGCACAAATGGAGTTAGGATGACTACGAGCAATGGCGTTTTGTCTTACGTCATGTTCGACAACATAAGCTTGTGGGCCACGGATGTCAATTACGTGCCATAAAAAGTGGGGGGGTCAGAGAATCTAGCGTCAAGTTCGTAGATAGACTCCGTCATGTTTGAAGAATTTGCTCTTCTCTCAAAAGAGAGAGATAGTTCTTGAAGAGATCTCTGGAGTCATTTGCAATGCTGAACGGACTTCTGCCCTTCCACAATCTCGTTGCCAGAACGGGGTACCGTTCTGGCAGCTTCTTGAACTTGAAACTCTCTTGAATGCCGTCGAAGTAGTCATAATTCACGTGCGTACAGTTCAGAAGACAGAGAGCGGTTCTCATTTCTAGCAGGGTCTCTATTGAGGCGCAGTAGATGTCCTCGTATCTCTTCCTTGCAATGCAGGAGAAGATTCTCCCGCAAGACTCGAATACGAGCTCCGAAAGATTGTCCTTCAAAGCCCTCCTGAACTTCTCTTCAGGAACACGGCAAGCGAGAGCGTAATACTGCCCCGGCTTCGACGCATCGCCTTCCAGTACGACAAGGTTTTTCACCAATCCAGCGTAAAATGGCCATTCAACTCCCGGTTCCTCGAGTAATCTGCAGAGTCTGTTTTCGGTTATCGAATTTATAGTGACCGGGACTAAGCCATCGAGAAAGGCTTTCTTGGGAACCTCTTCTCTGGTTATCATAAGCATTTCTAGATCGGACCAGTGAGTATCGGTCCCTCTCGATGTAGAACCATACAGGCAGAAGCAAATCAGATTGTCCTTCACCTCTCTCGAAACCTTTCGAGAAATCTCCAGAGCCAAGTTGTACCTCTCCTCATGTGTCAATTGATCTCCACCTTCTCGTTTTCCAAAACCGCCTTTGCTGAGATTGCTTTGCAGATCATAGATTGTTCAGGAGGATTTTTTCGGATTGTTATGGAGAATTCGTTCGGCAATCATCATCGCCTGTAAGAGCTTTACAGTCTTCTCACTAATCTTCTCCTCCAGAACTCTCGCGATATTTTCTCTTGCCATCTTAAGGTGCCCGTAGATCGCTTCGACGATTGCATAGTCCCCGCCAAAGCCGGATATCTTGTTGAACGGCACTGCATCCAGGAATTCGCTCAAGGCGTTCCGCGAAGAAATTGGCGAGATGATGTGAGACCAGCACATGTCGATGAAGACGTTTGGATAGGTCCTGGCAAGGGCCGCAGTCACTCCCCAGTAAGGATATCCAATGTGAAAGAGATCGAATTTCACTCCCGGATACTTGAGAAACAGGTTCTCGAGAAGCTCGGGGTTCAAGTTGCTTAACATTCCACGATTTCCTTCCAGCAAACCGGTGTGAAACTGAACGAAAACTCCACGTTCATTCGCTGCAGACATTATAAGATGCATCACATAATCCTGCACTACTTTGGGTAGAACTAGACTCTTGTCTCCATACACACACTTCTCGGTTCTCTCTTTCAGAGCCTTTTGAAACACGATTGCAGCGTCTTTAAAACTCACTTCTTCAAATCTAATCGGCCTCTGATAAGCAATAACACTCTTCAGACCAATGATGCCATTTGCCAGATTCTCATCCAGCTCCCTTTCGAAAACCTCTAGCCAGTCGCTGAGCGATCTTATTTCTACGGCGTAGGTCTCCTCCAGCCATCCTACTATATCGAATTCAGGTGGCATTGGCATTATGTAGTTTTGTGGCTGCCAGACCCTCCTGAAATGGCTCCTGTCTCATTCGAATCGGCTGGTCCAGGGATCTATTATCGCAAGTTCTATGTTACAGAGATCCTTCAGGATTTCTTTCAAGTGTCCCGGTCTGTTTGCCTCCCTGAACTTCTCTCCGAGCTCCTCTATGGTCGAACCTTTTATTCCGTCGATCCCGTATATCTCTCTAACCGAATCATCGAGAACCCTGCCGTAACCGGTATGTCGGCAAAACTCCCAGTGTGGTTCTATCAGTTCCCAGCGTCCAAGTATATCTCTCTTCTTATCTCTGGCAGTTCCTAGAGTCTCGGCTTTAAGTCCAGTAGAAATCATATCAGAGCTCATAAAGTGAAGAAGGAACTCCTGAAGAACGTCGTCTCTCCCCAGGAGCAAATCTTCAGAGTGGACCAGGTGTTCATGTGTGTCGATCACAGGGATCTGTCTTATGTAATCAAGTATCTCTTCATAGACTTCCTTATTCTCCGATTCCATATCTACTTATTGCTGAAGCGACAATCCTGTTAATGAGATCACCGTAGCTCCACCCTCTCGCCTCGGCCATTTTGACGATATCTGAGTAATCAGGTACGAGAAGAGGAAGGGAATTGACCTCTAGGAAGTAGATCTTTCCTTCGTCGTCAATCTTCAAATCGATACGGCAATAGTCCTTCAAGTCGAGCACCTGGACGACTCTCATCGAAAGCTCGCTTATAGCTGTTTCCTCTCTCTGTGAGATCTTCGCAGGACAAATGTAATTCGTCTCGTCACCGTGGAACTGTTTCACCCTGTAGGAATAGAAAGTTTCAAGGTGATCTGGCAGCGACGAGAAATCTATTTCCATGATCGGGAGTACTTCACTTCCAACAATCCCAACGGTGAACTCCCTTCCTTCAATGAACCTCTCAACCAGAGCGGGCTGTTCAAATCTCTCGTGAATACGTGAAACAGCTTTCTGCATGTCATCAACTCTCTCTACGACCGAGTCCTCCCAGATACCCTTTGCTCCGCCTTCCTTAACGGGTTTGACGATTGCCGGACTGAACGGCAGGTTGTCGGCGGTATCTCCGGGACGTACCGAAAAGAATTCGGGAGTGGATATTCCATAGGCTTTCATGATCAACTTTGTGAGCGCCTTGTTTATACAGAGAGCGTTCGCCGTAGCACCGGAGCCGGTAAAGGGTACTCCCAGAAGATCCAGCACGGCCGGAAGATGGACCTGCCTCTCTGCACTGCCCCTGCCGGTAGTGAGATTGAACACGAGATCAGTGCCTCTAAGTCCGCTAACAGCATCGATCTCGAATGGTCTGGAATCGACTTCAAAACTATTCTCGAGTGAACTAACAACACTCCTGACCATCTCTTCATGATGAAAATCGATTGTCGTGTCGTGAACGACAGTGATTCTCATAACATTCCTCCCTTGGGCATCTTCAAAGTATCACTACAAAGAAATTATACATATTCCTCGTTTTCGATTTTCCGATTTAGTATCAATGAAGGAGAACCCCGGTCTCAAAAGATAGAGTGGACTTCGACTAGTGCTGCTGATGAAGCTCACCGCTTTATGTCGTGACGTTGAGAATCTCTTCCCCATCGAATTTTCTGGCAACGGCAAGCGCTCTTCCTCTGGACCAGATGGAAGATCTTCCCTGCGCTTTGTCTCTGCCAACAATCCCAGTCGCCATCGGATTTACGAGATAGCGAATCTTCTCTCTACACGATGATGCCCTGATCGGTCCATCGCGAAACCAGACCCTCTCCTGCGTCGAACCGCGCATCGATCCTTTCCACTCAGCAAAATTGCAGGAGGGAACCAGTATCAATTCGCAACCGGCTGCATCCAGTCTCTCGATTTCGCTTTGAAAGAACATATCGTAACAAATCGCTATACCTATTATGCCAATCTTCGTATGAACCACATTATCGACCGGCTCTCCTCTGGAAAACAACACGGAGCTCTCGGCTTTGGTAAGATTGTGCTTCAAGGCTCTTGTCAACAACTTTCCCTCAGGATTGAATAAGTAGGCCATGTTATAGAGCCTTCCATCCCTAATGAATCTCCCTCTCTCAGATTCTTCATCGATTATGGGAAGCAATATCGACGGGGCAAGAAGATAAGTTTCGAACTCCCTGGCAATGGTACTGAAAACTCCGTGATAGTAGGCTTCTATCCCAAGGGCATCTCTTAGAAAAGCCTTCTTCAAAGGATTAAGAGAGAACCCCATATTCTTAATTGCATACTTTGCAAGAGTCTTTGTTGTCGTCTCCTCGAAGCTGAGTTTCCTGAAGGAAGGGTATAGAAATGTTGCAAAAAACTCCGGGAAGGCAATGATATGGTTACTCCCCTTCCACAGAAGTGAAGTCTCACTCGCATAGTCTCTCATCTTTCTGCGAAATGTCTCTTCGCCATAAGACTCCTGATCGAACCAGACCTGTATTGCAGTAAGATCGGTGTCTTTCATGACGCAAGCTTAACAATAATCAATATTAGACCGACAACCAATAAGATCGGCAGGAAGACAACAAAAAGACCTGCTATGGCAAATATCACTATCATTATCACTCCTACGCCGGCTACTACAATAATCAACGCAGGGAAGAACCTAATTGCAAGATATAGCAGGAACAATGCACCGACAATGGCTAGAAAAGTGCTCAATAGATCACCTCCGTTCACTGGTCATTGACAGTATAACGCATGGACTATATAATTCTCTAGGCAATGAAGCTTGCCTTGGAGAACAGTCTTCCAGAACCGCTTTTTTGGCTGATAGTTTCTGCGATTATCATCCTCTCTATCGTTATCCTGTCACTATTCGACAGAATCAATCTACCCGGTTTGATCGGCCTTGTTATGCTTGGAGTGATTCTTGGTCTTAGCCTTCTCAATACTATCGATTCGACTCTTCTGTCTATCTCGGCAGAGGTCAGACTTCTGGCACTGATAGTTATTCTCATGCGAGCCGGACTTGGATTGAATCGAAGAGTCATTAAGAAGACCTGCCCTGTGTTCTTCGTCTTGATCCTTTCAGTCTGTCTCTCTTATATCTGTTGACATAGTAGAAGCCTGAGTTTCATTCCGGGTCTTTTTGAGAGCTTTTCAATAATGATCTTGTCTCACTTTCTGCTGAATTTGAGTCTACTTCAGGGCGGGATGCTTAGATTCATAATAGCAGCGGTTTCACCTGCGGTAGTTGTTCCTGAGATGTTCAAACTTAAGGAGAAGAACTTCGGAAAGAGAAACGAGATACCTTCGACAATTCTTGCCGCCGCTTCTATAGACGATGTTGTGGCCATCACTCTCTTTAAGTCTTTCTGGGGGTCGAGAGCGGTCAGGACATCAGTACAGGATGGTCCCTGCTTATGGTACCGGTGGAGATCATTCTCGGTATCTTTCTGGGAGCGTTAATCGGGTTTCTTTTCAGCCTCCTTTTCAGGAAGTTCCACACTAGAGATACAATGAAGGTTCTTCTGATGCTTTCGGTTGCATTCATTTTCCACAAAGTGGAAAACTTCTTGCCGGTGGCGACTTTGCTGGAAGTGATGGCAATCGGCTTTATCCTCCGAGAGAAGCTCCCAGACGCCGCCGATCGAATATCTGGAAAGATGGAGAGAATATGGGTGGTCGCCGAGCTCTTCCTCTTCGTGCTTGTGGGTGCCAGTGTGAACATAAACGCGGTAAGGGACTCGTGGTTAATGAACTTGCTATAATAGTCTTGGAGCACACATTTAGAAGAGCAGGTGTCTTGGCGGCAACCATCGGTCAAGACTAGATCTACGTGAAAGACTATTCTGTATGATTTCATATTTACCCAAAACAACTGTTCAGGCAGCAGTAGGGGCAATATCCCTGGCAATGGGGGTTGCTTACGGAGATGTGATACTCTCGGTTTCGTTTCTATCAATCCTTACAACGGCCCCTCTTGGCGCCATTGGCATAAGACTCGCTGCAAGAAGATTCTCGAAGAACACCTGAGAGAGTCGACTACGTCTTTCTTCGAGTCTCTTCATCAAGTTATGAAAATGTGAAGTCTGTTTTCGATCCGGAGAAATCGTCGATTACTTTTAACCCCGTTTCATTTCAAACCAAAAAGCAAATTGAAGCGGGGTACTCCAGTTTTCTTTTTTTGTGCCGCGTCTTTCTGCCGGAGTGATTCTTGATTGAAGAAAAGATTTACCCGCAATTCTTTTCGGTAATAGGGAGTGCTCAAAGCTCACAGTGGGCCTTAAGTTTCCCTATGTGAATTTCCAAAGGTATATTCAGATTTACCGAGCGGAACTATCTTCTGAAACTACCCTGTTCTTCCAGTTGACAACAACAATACCGGCCGAAACCAATATGAGGGCAAACGCCATGTACGAATTGAGGGCCTCTCCCGGAATGAAGGCTGCGGATAAAAATACTCCGGCAACCGGAATCACAAATCGGAACATAGTTATCTCGCCGGCTTTATGGAGGCTGAGAACCGCGTACCACAAGGAAAAAGCCACTGCTGAAAGAAGCATCGAGTAAAGGAGCAGAAGATTTCCTTTGAAAGTAAAACGGAGTGAATCCCCTCTTAACCCAGGAAGGCCAGCGACCAGAAGAAGAAAGCCGCCTATCGAAAGCTGCCATCCAGATACCAGAAAGGGAGAGCGATTCGCCGACATCCATTTGGCGTACATAGTGCCAAGAGCGCCGATGGTTGCGGCAATCAACATAAATCCATCGCCTTTGAAAACGAAGCTCAGAGTGAATCCCGCCTCGAAATTCGCGAGAAAGACCCCGGCAAAACCCAAAAACATGCCCAGTGTCTTTCTCCAGCTAAGGCGGTCATTCTTGTATATGTAGTGAGCAAGAAGGATCACGAGGAAGTTCTCCCCCGCCATTATTATCGAAGACTTCATTCCCGTTGTATGACTGAGCCCATTATAGAAGAAGAAGTACAGAAGAAAAGTCTGCAATACTCCAAGTGCAAACAAATGCATGTAGTCCTTCTTAACGAACTTCACTCTTCCCTTTCTACCCAAAGGTATCGAAAGTAGAAGCACCATAATACCGGCTCCCAAAAACCTGATTCCGGCAAAGACAAGCTTAGCTGAAACATCATCCGGGGAAATTGCCATCTCCTCGTAACCGAGTTTAAGAACGGGAAAAGCGCTTCCCCAGAGAACCGAACAAAATACCGCGACCAAAGCCGCGATCCATTTCTTCTTCAAAATATCCATGAAATAAGTCTACACTAAAACCGGCAGACAAGTAGTTCTTTCCATTTGACGGCATTTTACTTTTACCGGAGCGCATAGACAAGCAAACTTGTTCTTTTTTTGTGGTCGAAGGGGGCCCCACCTACTTGTAAGCTTGATAATGGGGGATATTCTGTGCGGCTTCACGCTTAAGAACGAAGGCCCGTTTCCCGAGAAGATGAATCGAGAAAGGGCATTGTTGAGATGCTCGCTTCGCTCACGAGAAGACTCCAATTGACACGTCAACCGTTGAATGTACGCCGTTCTCCGACCGGAAAAAGGCCGAGACAGATTGATGAATTATTTGTTGAAAGAACATGCTGCCGCACAACCATCTAGATTGGTCGATATCTTCACCGAATACCTTAATGAATTTGAAAAGCTTTTTACCTAAAATATCAGTTCATTAGGAGGGCGAACAGCCGTTTGCCCCTACAAAAGAATTGTCTAATCGTTTGACATTGCCATCTCGTAGAGCCTGCCCATAAATCCTCTCACTTTGTTATCCCATGATGTGCCTGCACGAGATCTGGTTTTTTACCCTCCTGCCGAAGGCAGCAATGCGTCCGCCGATGTTCTTTCGGCGCCTTGCGTCTTATTTCAACAGGGACCGGCTCTTCTCACGTCCTCTCGTGAGCGCAACGAACTCTCGAAAATGCTCTTTCTCGTCAGATAAAATAAACAAAAGATACCCTGGAGAAGCATTTCATTTTCTTTGAGCTCTGTAACCTATGGTATTGTCAGGAGTTTCCTGTTAAGTCATCAAAATACTGAGAACTCTAAGCTGGAAGATAGACATCTCGGCCTTCCTGAGAAGAAGTTGAGATAGGGCATCCGGTCTGTCGGTTATTATCGAAGCAACTCCCATTGATGAGTATCGACTCATTGCATCCGTGTTGTTCACTGTCCAAACATGGACATCTCTCCCCATTGATCTTGCTCTCTGTATGAATCTATCATTCAAGATTGTAGTGGACACACTGTAGAAGTCCACATCTACCGACCAAACGAGGCTGGTCAGATACCCTACAACAAGTCCAATAGGTATCTCTGGAGCAAGCTCTCTGACAGCGGTCAATCTTTCATTACTTGTTTACGTGATCACCACCCTGCTCTCAAAGCCCATCTCCTTGACTAACTCTATCGCTGCTCTGGAGATCTCTGGAGAGTAACCATAATCCATAAGTTCAATGTTCAATTTCACACTTGGAGGAATCCCGGTCATGCATTGAATAACTTCTGCCAGTGTTGGAATTCTCTCTCCGGCAAACTCGATTGAAAAGCGACTGCCTATGTCAAATTCGGCTATCTCAGCGTAGGTAAGGTTATGGAATCGTTCTCCGACACTTGCCACCTTTGATAGCGACCTATCATGATTTAGAACAAGCACTCCGTCACGTGTCATCTGTACATCGATTTCGATTGTGTCTGCACCATCCTCAATTGCGATTCTAACCGCGCTAAGCGAATTCTCAGGCGCTTTGAATGAACTTCCTCTGTGAGCGGTGACCAAAGGCAGTTCAATCTCGGAAACAACTAGAAAACGACCCAAGTATCCGAAGAAGACTCCCTGAATGACTAGAATGATTAGTAGAGGGAGTAGCCAGGGCCTTCGAGTCACAACAGGTCTATCAGTAACAGCATCCTTTCCTAGCAATGTTTGAGAATCAAGGGCTTCTCCTTCTTTTATCGCATAGAAGAGCCTGGTTGTCAAAATAGAATAAAAGATAGATATCCCTATAGAGACAGCCATAGTAGTCATTGTCTCAGCTGAAGCGAAAATGGAAAGCTTCAGGATATTCATCGATGTGGGATCATAGCTCGATCGGATAACGAAATCTCTCGTGATCCTAAAGACGAAGGAATTACCGATTATCAGCAGCAGAGAGGGAGTCCAGAATGCCAACGTGCTTAGCAACACCTTCTTTCTGTTGCCGTTTACCAGACTTGTGCTTGCCCTGAGAGCACCGGCAAATGTCTTTCGATCCAGAGCGGCGTAGTGAATCGCGAAAATCCAGGAGACAAAAAGTCTGATCATTATCATCAGTGATATTATCGCTGCAATCCAACCAAACGGTCTAGTAACTACAGATGGGTACATTCGACAGGGAGCTCTCTCGAAAACGCTCTCTGCAATACGGGAAGAATCCTCAATGCAGGCAAAATGCACAACAGGAAGATCCCCGCTTTAAATGAAGCTAATCCAAGAAGTCTGGGAAGAATCCTTAGAATCCTCGCAAGCACAGATCTTACTCTATCCTCTCGTTCTTTGAGTGTGGCAGCCGAAAACTTCACTAATCCGCTCTGTTCAAATGAAAAACCAAGCAGCCAGAAGAAAGCCACCGTTAAGACGATGACTATTCCAGGAAAACTCTCTGCAAGACTCAAAAAACTCCAGTCAAAAACCATTTTCCGCCGGTGAAAGAGAACAGAGAGCCAAGCAAAAGGGCAATTAGAGGTACTGTCAATGAAGAGAAGGCAACCTTCATAAGAACCATGAAAGTCACAGACTTCGAAGGCATTTTCAGAAAAACATGATACATCATCTTTGCCCCTATCTTCGCAATGAGAACAACCTCCCACAAACGCATCTCTCTTATAATATCAAAATCACCAAACGTCAGGACTGTCAGGACCGACCAATTTGCCAAACGTTGTATTTTGATATGCGTAACTATGAAGAAGTTCAATGTATAATCCTTCAAATGTTTGCTTTGGATGACAGCTAAAATAAGAGTACAATGTCATTGATGTCGATTACGATAATTTCAAGTCAGTTTGGCTATTGATTCGAATAGGGGTTTTTCAGTACGATAGATTGAATAACTGTTCTTAATTGATTCTTGATGGGGAAGTCATGCCTTATTAAAGAGTGGTGATGCTGAAGTGGATAGCACTGTTCTCAAAACCGTTGTAACAAAAGTGAAAGACGGCATGTCAGCAATAACCGTTACTCCAGTGAGACTTATTTCAAGACTCGAGCCCGGTAAGGAGTATCCTTCACCTGGATCTTTTATTCTTCGATCAGTAGAGAGTGCCGGGGAGGTAATTGAAAGTGGGGATGTAATAGTCATCACTTCAAAGATCGTTTCAATTCTGGAAGGAAGATGTTATGAGCTAAGTCAAATAAGGCCCTCGCTACGTGCGAGACTGCTTGGGAAGCTCTTTGGAAAGCAATCCTCGAAAGTAGAATTGATTCTCAGAGAAGGGAGAATATCAGCTGTGTTCCCTTACAAGTCTGTGTTAAAGAACAAGGTAATCAGAAAGAGAATGCAGGAGGTATCAGTTGATCAAAGCAAGAGTGAGAAGGTTATTGACAGCTTTAGAAACGTGTTCATGATAAGGAAATATGGTGTCTATCTTGATGAAGCCGGAATAGATGCGTCCAATCTTCCGAAAGGATGGGTATCTCTCCTCCCAAAAGATCCGTGTGAGAGTGCAGAGAAGATCCGTCAAGAAATCGAACTGCTTACAGGTAAGAAAGCAGCAGTAATCATTACGGACACCATAGCATCGGTTGGGAAGACCGGTTCACTTGATGTCTCTATTGGTTTCTCTGGAATTGATCCTTTATCTAGAGAACATGCAAGAACTGATCTGTTCGGGAAGCCAAAGTCCGGTGGTATGGACATTGTTGTCGACTCCATTGCTGCTTTTGCAGGTACAGCTATGGGTGGCTTTGATGAGTGTTCGCCCATATGCATTGTTCGAGGTCTTAATTATAGATACACTGAAATCAAGTATGACTTTGATTCAATCACATATCCTGCAAGTGTCACAATCAAGTCCTTTATCAAAATGATCATTCCGAACTTGATACTATTGTTAGCGCTGCTAATATCTGTCCCGTTTGCAAGAAACAATCAAACCTAGTCATATGTAGAATGACAGACTTTTCGAGAGAGCGGTCCGGCAGACAAAATGTTATTTGTCGCTTATTCATCGATTTGCTCCATTCAAATGACCTAAGATAGACGGCTCCAGTGAAAGATCTAGTTAGCTTTCGATAATTAGTATTACTTGCAGTATAATAATAATAATGCGCACGCAAATGATTCAATATACGTACTACTTTGGAAGCTTTGCCAACTTATTGTAAGAGACCGTAAGTTTGGAATATTGTTGTCTGGGTGAATGATTTGAAGAAGAGAGAACATGGAGCGATAAGCGTTGTGCAGGCCAGAAGAAGAGAAAAGGCCTACATGCATTTGACTTCAATAGCTACGGTAGTCGGTTTGCTTTCGGTCAGTCTTATTATTATAGCAAATCAAATGTCGGATAATGTTCTTCAGAACCCTGAGTCCGTAAGACTAGTCTTCGTCATGGGAGTTGCATTGGCTCCAGTTTCATTCGTAATTTACATCTTTGCTCATATCGCTGCAATAGTTGCCCAAAGAAGGGGATGGAATTTCGTCGTTGGGTTTCTTTCTTCACTCCAAACCATTATCTCTCTTATCTTTGCCAGAGACATTCTTCTCATTGACTCTTCCTCAAGACTAAGCCATCAGACGCCTAATTGGTCGTCGTATGTACTGTGGTCTATTCTTATAGCGTCTCTTCTGCTAACTTTGACTCTCGGCATTTACTCAAGGAAGAGTGTATGAGTCGGTAATCTCTCCAAATATGAGTGAATGGTATGAGTTATCACCATAGAAAGTACTGGCAATACTTCCATTAAGGGCTAGCGGTGTTAGTGCTTCTTTCGATATGACACGACATTCCAGCACCTTGTCTGCCTCACCTACCACTACAATCGATGGTGAAATTCCCTCTTGAGGGGTTAAGCCTGTCTCTTTGAATTTGTCGAAGTATTTTCCACTTCTTGTTCCGCAGAAATTAAGTGCCTCTTGCCACTTCGCCGACATGAAGTTAACCGAAAAGCCGTCACTGCTCCTGAAGAAATTATGAGTGAATCTGCTTGGCCTGATCATGGTAATAAATACAGGACGATTCCACGTGTATCCCAAGAAGCCCCAGGCAACTGTCATCAAGTTAGTTTCTACTCCGTCTGTCACACCTATTAGCACCCTTCCTGATTTAAGATACTCCAGTAGCTCGGTCGAGTATTCCGGAAAACTGAATTCAGTCATGCTGACCTCCTATTACAAAAACGACGTGGGGATCCCCCTGTCGTTAAATCCTCTTCAGTTGATTCGCGATCTCTGTGTAGTCAGGCTCAACTCTAGGATCATCTGAGACCCACGTGTAAGCGATCTTGCCATCTCTGTTCACAATGAATACAGCTCTCTTAGAGACAACTAGTCCCTTCACGCCCGAAAAGTCCTGGTGTACTCCTCCGTATTTCCTAGATACCTCCCCTGCGACGTCAGACAGAAGTTGGAAGGAAAGGGAATTCTGCTCCTTAAAGGCTTTGTTGGCAAAGGGACTATCCATACTTATTCCAAGAATCACAGCATTCATACTCTCGAAGTTGGCCAGCGAGTCTCTGAATGTGCAAAGCTCTTTCTGACATACACTTGTAAATGCTCCCGGATAGAAAACAAGAACTACTTTCTTGCCTAGATATTCATTGAGTTTATACTCCTTAAGATCCGAACCGAAAAGCGAGAAGTCTTCTGCCTTTTCTCCCTTAAGCAACATTCTATATACCTCCTAATAACCGTCTATAATTGTCATATTAATTCTAGCAGATGATAAGCATGATACATAGAAGAAACACCATGCATCCTCCGTCGACATTGACAACCTGGCCGTATTTGCCATCCGGCTCAGACTGAGCGGCCCCGCGGCACACGGGAGTGCTTGCTTATGGCTGCTTCCTCCCGGACCTGACCAGGTTCGCAAGTTCCCATTGCGCAGGACTCAATCCTCAACACCTTCAAACAAACCGACACCAAACCGGCAAAGCCTCGGAAGGCATTCGGCCCCGCGTATGGCGGATTTCGGGTACAGGGAACCGCCAGCTCCCCGCCTAGCATGGTGTAACTACATTATATATTCTGACTCTACAGCTTTCAAGTGCTCCTTAGTTGTTTAGTCTAGTAAAGTCGATTCCCAGAACGAGTACACTCTTATGAGAATAGGTTCTTCTTGTGCCTGGCAAAATCATTCTTCTAACTCCGGCGGCCTTGAGTCTTGCGAGCACTTCATCGGTAAGATCATTATCTGATGCCATCACCGAATCCTGAAGGTCGTGATCCTCAAAGTCATAATTCATGAGCTCTGTGTAGCTCAATCCACTCTTCAGAAGGGCGCTCTCACCCTCTCTGAAGATGGATAAGTTGTTCGCTCTATTCACTCTAGAACAGAAAAGAGCAAGCTTATCGTCATTCTCAAGATCGTAGTCCTTCATTTTATATGATAGTTCTCTCACGAAGTAATTTCCGAAGCCTGAGTAAGTCTCTTCTGAGAGAGACACCGCTTCGTGCGCAGGAGCAGTGAGTATCATAATATCTCTTTCGCGTGCAGCAAGAATTGCATCACGGTCGAAAACTCCGCCAAAAGCTTCAACCCCGCCCTCGTGAAGCTTCTTGATGGTATCTCCATCAATAGCAAAAGTAGATGCAAACATCGTGTCTGGGCCACCTTCCGAATAACCGTCACGTAGCTTGCCGGCAAAGACCTTCGTTATCTTTCCCTTGTCTAGAAAGACAGAGATATTATCACTGTAGTAATAGAGCTCCATGAATACATTCATGTTCCTCAACTGAGACTTCTTCAGCCCCACAGCAGGATTACCGATCTGAACCTCGTCCAACAGGCCGGGTTCTTTTGAGAGCTTCAGGAGGTATGCCTTCTGAGAGGGATTGTCCCCGTAGAGAAGCTGCATAACGTGCTCCATGACTGTGTAATCATATTTTTCAGAAGCGAAAATCTGAGAGAGCGCCTTATGAATAGACGAATTATAAAGCATCGCCGCATAGATCGCTTTCAGAGCATACCTTCTCCTCTTCAGAAGAAGAACATCGCCACATTCTTCCAGACTCTCTATCACTTCATCATAGTCTGTCGGATCGGAAATGACGACTATATCCCTGTGATTCTTGGCACCTGCCATAAGAAGTGCAGGTCCACTCACATCGATCTCCTTAGAAAGGTTCAACTCATCGGGTGATTTCTTCACTGCAGACTCAAAGGGCTTGAGGTTCAGGATTATTATGTCAAAGGGAAGAATCGAATGTTCCTTCATCTCCGTCATGTGTGAGGGAAGATCCTGGATCGCAAGTATTCCTCCGATTATCCTCGGATGAATCGCCTTAAGCCTTCCGTCAAGTATTGATGGAAACCCTGTGTAGTCTGCAACCTTTATTGCATTGATTCCATGATCTATAAGATATTCCGCGGTGTGATCTGTAGCAACTATCTCCACCCCATTAGAGGCAAGATAGCCCGCGATCTTCTCCACTCCCGACTTGTTGTGAACACTTATAAAGGCACGCTTAATATTCATCAGGCACCTCCCTATGATTAGTTTATCATCAATTTGTACTCCAAAACTTTTCGATTGGTTCGAAGAATCTTATTGAACAAGGCATATACTTTAGTATCACATGCCCTTGGGTCGTGCAAGGATCGCGGGGGTAACGTGACCGAAAAAGAGCAGGTTCAGAAGAGTGGATCTGGGGAAATTGGTTTCGCAAGGCTTCAGATAACAAACAATACGGGATGCTGAAGAATGTAGAAGTGCCCGCAAGGATGCTGCCAACTATTCTTGAGAAAGGCGCTATGTTTGATGGTTCTTCAATTGACGGGTTCGTGAGAATCGAAGAGTCCGACATGTATCTAAGGCCTGATCTATCGACTTTCGCTTTACTTCCATGGGACAACGGCAACTCTAATACGATAAGGCTGATCTGCGACGTGTACAAACCAGATGAAGTTCCATTTGATGGAGATCCAAGGTATATACTGAAAAGGTCATCGAAAGAGCGAGAAAGATGGGATTCGAAGCTTTCGCAGGGCCAGAACCGGAGTTTTTCATTGTTAGAAGGGATAGTTTTTGTGGAAAACCCGTTGGCAAAATGCTTGATATAGGGAGTTATTTCGACTTACTTCCCGTCGATGGAGGCGAAGAAGTTCGAAAACAGATTGTAATGTCGCTACAAGAAATGGAGTTTGAAGTTGAGGCTGCACATCATGAGGTTGCTCCTTCACAACACGAGATTGACTTCAGATACACGGACGTATTGAAGACCGCAGATAATATCCAGACTTTCAAATGGGTGCTAAAGACAATAGCAATAGCCGACGGATTTCATGACACATTAATGCCCAAACCCTTTTCAGGAGTGAACGAATCTGGAATGCACATTCATATGAGACTCCTTTCTGAAGGCAAGAATGCCTTCTTCAGTCCAAGCAGTCCACACGGTCTGAGTACCTTTGCACTGAACTTTGTTGGAGGTCTTATCTTTCATGCAAGAGAAATCACCTCAATAACGAACCCCACAATTAACAGTTATAAGAGGTTGGTGCCTAGTTACGAAGCTCCTGTAAACATTTCCTGGGCTCTGTGCAACAGAAGTGCGATGATCAGAATTCCCAAGACTAGAAAAGAAGGTACCAGGCTGGAATTCAGGAGCCTTGATCCCACATGTAATCACTATCTTGCACTTGCTCTTACACTCGCAGCCGGGCTGGACGGGATTGAAAAAGGTATTGAACCACCAGTCCCAATAGATGAAAACATCTTCAACATGAAGGGATCAAGAAGGAAGGAGCTTATGATAGAAAGCCTTCCGGGCACTCTCTGGCAATTTCTTGAGTTCACAAAAAACAGCGAATTTGTTAGAGACACTCTAGGCAAGCATGTCTTTCATACTTTCATGAGATCTAAAGAAAGCGAATGGAGCGAGTTTTGTGCTTCGGTAACAGACTGGGAAACTAGCAAGTATCTTGAGCTCTACTAGGTGAAGTCTAGCCTCGAACATTGTCGATATCTAAGAAGGAACTCGACAGCTGAATCGGTGAGAAGATGCCTAGAATGCCTGGGTGTCTCGTAAACGCTTGGTCACACTGCTTGCAGGCCAAAGGCTAGACAATTTCTTCGGTTGTCTTTCCGGGTCAGAATGAACCGAAATATATATGAATCAAAGCGATCGGCCAGAGATTTTGAATGCAGAACGGAAGCTACAAAAACGAATAACTGAAAAGAGCTTTAAAGGTAAACAAAACTGGAAACCGGATAACAAAAAAGCCCGGGGATCCCCGGGCTTGTGTTCATAAAGAGTTCAATTGCCACAAGTAGAGCAGCTTCCACCAGAGCAGGATCCGCAGCTTTCGGAACCTGAAGAACAGCCAAAGCTTGAGATGTTGGTTATCTGCTTGGAGAGGCTGCCACCACATTTCTCGCAAGGGGGCACCTGAGAGTCAATCTTCAGAAGAAGGCTCTCTTCATTACCGCAATCTTCACAGACAAACCTGTATAATGGCAAATAACGCACCTCCCTTATCACTCAGATGCAACATCGATTTCGTCCACCAGCACTGAAGGAGAAGTAACACGATAAATTGAGGAGATTGGATCGCACCCAACTTCAGCAATTCCATTATAGACCTTCAATATGTTTGAGGATATTGTGAACTGCTCAATTGGATTACTGATCTTACCGTTTCTGACATAGAACCCGCTGGCGCCAAGAGAAAACTCCCCTGAGACCTGATTTGTTCCTGAATGCAGACCCGTTAAGTCGGTCACAAATATCCCTTCTCCCATAGTCTCGAGAAGTTCGTCAAAACTCTTCTCTCCTCTCTCAATGACAGTATTGACGGGAGCAATGGAAGGCTTTGCTCTGTGAGTTCCTCTCACTGAATTGCCTGTTGACTTCTTCCCATCCTTTTTCGCAGTTCTCAGATCATATAAGAAGGTCATAAGTTTTCCATTCTCCACGATCGCTTTCTTGGAAGTCGGAAAGCCTTCGTCATCAAAAGGCTTGCTATAGGGACTTTCGGGCAGTAAAGGATCGTCATAGACAGTCAGCCTGCTTGATCCAATTGCTGTTCCCTCTTTTCCCTTCAAAATCGAAAGTCCTCTCTGAACATTATCTGCTGAATACATTGACATGAAGGTCCCAAATAACTGTCCAAATACGTCGTTCCTGAAGATTACTCTGTACCTTCCGCTCTTGACTTTTCCAGCACCCAGCTGTTCCACCGCTCTCCTGGAGGCCTCATGACCGATTCTCTCGACATCAAGCTCCTCAGGTCTTCTAACAAGTGAAAAGGAAAAGCCCGTCTTCTTCGATTTCTCATCTCCCGCAAGGCTCACAACGACAGCAAATCCGTAATCGCTCTTATACGTTTTGTTAAGACCTAGGGTGTTTACGATAACAAGTTCCGACCAGCTGTCTGCATTTATGCAAGTCGGAATCATAACGATTCTCTTGTCGTAGTCCAGCGCCGATTTCTCCAACGCGATCACCGTATCGATCTTTTCCTTGACTGATTTCTTCTGAAAGTCTCCTGAATAACCATCGAACTGCGCATAATCGCCTGATCCATCGTGAAACACATATACATCTTCTCCACTTGCTACAGAATAGTTCTGAAAAGCCTCATCGACCAGCAGTTCTGCAGCTTCTTCGCTAAGAACCTCGGAAAAAGCAGCTCCGATCTTTCCGCTCTTAAGTCCTCTGAAGTACACTTCTGTCGAACTGGCATCCTTATACGAATCTATTTCGCCGTTCAGAGAGCTCAGCTGGAATTCTCCACCGCTTGAGTAATATATTTCGGATTCCTCGAACCCTATCTTTCTGGAGATTTCGAAGGCTTTGTCAGCGAAAGTCTTGATATCCATCAGTTTCGCCCCCCAACTATCAGTTCAGACACTTTCACAGTGGGCTGACCTACATCGGCGGGAATCGAGCCAGAGATAGATCCGCACATTCCCTGACCTCTCGCCAGATCATTACCGACCATGTCTATCTTCGTGAGAACCTCATCGCCCTTCCCAATTAGAGTCGCACCGCGTACCGGCCTGGTTATCCTGCCGTTCTCTATCATGTAACCTTCCATTACTGCAAAGTTGAATTCACCCGTGGATGGCATCACGGAACCGCCTCCAAGGGATTTTGCGTACAAACCGTAGTCTGTTGCTGCGATTATTTCCTCCGGATAGTACTCTCCCGGAAGGAGGAAGGTGTTGCTCATTCGAGATGTCGGAGCGTATGTGTAATCCTGCCTCCTGGCGCTTCCAGTGACCTCCATTCTCATCTTTATCGCTCCGAGGCGGTCAATCATGTAGTTTTTGAGGATTCCCTTGTCTATTAGAAGATTTCTTCTTGTCGGAGTCCCTTCGTCATCTACATTTGCCGATCCCCAAGCATTAGGTATCGTCGGGTCGTCTACGGCAGAGACACATTCATTTGCTATCTTCTGTCCCAGTTTCCCTGCAAAGACCGACGCCCCTTTTGCTACTCCGGTTGCTTCCAGGGCATGACCACATGCCTCATGGAAGATAACCCCGCCAAATTCATTGGAGATTATGACAGGCATCTTTCCCGCAGGCGCATACTCAGCCTTAACCATCCTGTCGGCGATTCGAGCAGCTCTTTCACCAGCGGCCCTTGGGTCCTTGATATTGAAGAACTCAAACCCCATTGCACCTCCCGGACCATAGAAACCCGTCTCCATATTGCCGTTTTTGGTAGCAACAGCGGATATCGTCAATCTTGTCCTTGAACGATGATCCTGCGCTTTAACTCCTTCGGAGTTATAGATCCAGACATTTTGATCATACTCGATGTAATTCACGACAACTTGAGATATTGTGCTTGAGAAAGTCGAAGCTCCTTCATGAGCAAGCTTCATAACACCGACTTTTTCCTTTTTCGGAATGCTTTCGGGTGCATGAAGAACCGGACAAAGATCAACGTACTCTCTCTCTCTGAAATCAATTACGGTATCCACATCTCTTTCTTGATCAATGACCGCCTTAAGCCTATCCGCAACTTTCATAAGACCATCAAGTGAAAGGTCGTTTGTGTAAGCATAGATACTTCTTGTCCCCTTAAAGGCTCTCAATCCTGCTCCAAACAATTTCCCCGAAACGCTTCCTTCCACCTCACCTTGAACCATGCTTATACTTCCAGTGTATCTATCTTCCAGGAAGATTTCTGCAAAATCCGCTCCGCCAGACAATATCTTAGTGATAACCGCGGAGTATGCTTCATCTGAATACATGATGCACCTCCATTCTTGTTAGGTATTCTTACTATTTTACAACATTATGAGTTGTGAGGTACGTGTAATTAGAAACTCGATTAAGAATCTATAGTCTATTACGCTTGAAAAGGCTTCTGGCGGCAGCATATTTCAGCGCTATCGGCTTTCCGGAAAGCCCCCTCGCAATGAATCTGATAGTTATCGCTCCAATTACTATGGCTCCTCCGATCATTGGCAGTTTTCCCGGGACCTCTCCAATGAAGAGAAAGACCCATACTGGGCTGAGAATCGGTTCTATCATGAGTATCAGGACTGCTTCCAGTGCAGTAGAATGCTTAATCGCTTCTGAATAGAAAACATATGACAAACCAAGCTGTGCAACACCCAGTATAATAAGGTTTACCCAGCCGGAAAGACTCGGAAGAGAACCGATAAGAAAGGGAATTCCAACAACGGCAGTAAGAATATTTCCTAGCAGCACAGACTCCATCGGAGACCCATCCTTTTGGAGTCTCATAAATACATTGAACAGAGCGAAAGTAACTCCGCTTCCTTCAAAATCCAGGCGCTTAAAAGCGCAACATATATGGGAGCAGTCGACTGCAGCAAAATCGCGTTTGCAGCTGTAGTCATTTTATTCGCTGAAACGAACAGGATCACTGTGATTGTGTAGGCTAGAGCCGAGGCTATCTGCGAAAAAGACCAGGTGAACTTTGGTTTTCCGAGAGCTACAAGTATTACTAAAGAGGCAATAATACTTCTCATTCCGGAAATCGCAAGTGGATTTGAGTCTACATTTTTGATCAACAGACCTCCCGTACTCCAAAGAAGACCCGTAATAACTAGGAAGAATGCCGACTTGGCCTTAATAGACTTCTTGTTGCCCCGGATCATAAATTCACCTCAAATATTGAGCGTAAAGTCCCATGGAAGAAGAATACAACAGACACTCTTGGTTGACAAGCTGCCAATCATTGAGACTTCGACCCTACCGATGCCGTCGTCGACGTGACCGGGGTCGGGGATTGCAGGTTGAGGTGTGCCAAGCGAGATCACTTGGCCGTTGAATGGTTCTCCGAAAAGAGAATGGGAAAGAGCGGAATAAGACGCAAGGCGCCGAAAGAACATCGGCGGACGCAGGGCTGCCTTCGGCAGGAAGCGATCTGAAAGCCAGTCACCTTCGGTGGCCAGTCAGGCTTTGCCTGGCCAGTCTCGCCTTCGGCGAGGCCAGTTCCGCTTCGCGGGCTAAGAAACGCTATGAAGATCCGTTCTCCGTTGACCGTCCAAGAGCAAAGACCCGTCCACCAAGAAGAGCAATCGAGAAAAAGCTGGTAGAGACGGTCGCTTCGCTCACGAGAGAACCGAGATCCAGGCTGGTATCATGTCAGAATCACATAAAAAACGGCTGTCATCCCGTAGAGCCTGCCCTGAGAAGCCTGCCCCAAAATGCTCCTGTTTGGGGATCCTGTTCAGGGTAACTGATCGGGATCTCCGCGCTATTCATCGAGATTCTGACAAGAAGCGTGTCAGAATGACGCGATACGATGCTTTTCGAATAACCTAAGGCCGGCATCCCGAATTACTCTAGTATCAATCCCTTTCTTTGTCATCCCGTGATGGGTCTGCACGGGATCTCGTCCTGAGAGCCGCTATTCGCTTAAGAACAAGGACCCGCTGGTCACTGACGGAGACAACGTTGTCCGTCAACGGTCCGCCGTCCACCGAGAAGAGCGTTTCAAGATACTTAGAGAGTTTATTAGCTTTTGCTCTTACAACTCGCAACTTGTCACTGGCAACTGTTTCAAAGATCGAGATCCTTGCCAGAAGCGTGCCAGGATGACCTGAAGTAAGAAAAGACTGTCATTCCGCAGTGCTACAAGAAAGAGCGATAATAAATTGTTCGTTATTGGTTGTTGGTAAGAGCAAACAAGAAAAGAAGCATTAAAACTCGTTTCGCTCTGAAATGCTTCCACGTCATGTCATCTCGTGATGCTTCTGTACGGGATCTGGTCTTGAAGTACCGAGGTTGCAGTGTGCAGGTTCGAAAAACCTTGAGAGCAGTATTTTGAAACAAGTTCAGCATGACGCGATGTGGTGTCTTTTGAATAACATAAGGCAATCATTTCAGACTCGGATCCTGAATCTTGTTTTCAATCTTCTTCGTGGCTTTTACGGAGAACGGAGAAGCGATGACGGTCAACGTGGTTTTTCATCAGCGTTCAGCGGGTTCTCCGCCTTTAAGCATACAACGGCGGCTCCGGAGAACGGTGGACCGCTTACGGACAACGATTGCCAACTCGCTTCTAATCGAATCAGAACTACCGGCACGAAAGCGAGAGAGAAAGCATTCGGTACTACTATGAATTATAATAGTTGAATATGCAACTGTCTTAGAGGTGAGTTATGGCAAAAGACATACATAAGATGCTTGGGGAGGAGAGGATTGGAAAGCTTCTTCTCAGTCTTTCTTTACCTGCAACTATCGGCATGCTTGTTCAGGCAATGTACAACTTCGTTGATACAATTTACGTCGGAAGAGGCGTCGGGTCGATGGGCATCGCGGGCATATCTATTTCTTTCCCCGTTCAAATATTCGTTATGGCATTTGCTCAGTTGTTCGGAATCGGCGGCGCTTCAGTTATATCGAGGGCGCTGGGTGAAAAGAATCACGAAAAGGCAAGACGCGCCGCTGGAAACGTAATGGCTTTCTCGATCGCCTTCGGATTGGCGATGACCCTGCTGGGATACTTTTTTATAGATCAGTTGCTCATACTGCTCGGAGCGAGTGAAGCCATCATTCCGTATGCGAGAGAATACCTGAGCATAATACTTCTCGGAAGCGCTTTCTTTTCTTTTGGAATGGCTATGAGCCATGTTATTAGGGCAGAAGGAAAACCAAAGATAGCAATGGCTGCAATGTTGATCTCTGCTGTTCTTAACATAATTCTTGATCCCATTTTCATTTTCACTCTCAACATGGGCATAAGAGGCGCGGCGCTGGCAACCGTTTTGTCTCAGGCGATTACCTCGATCTATATTCTCTTTTACTTCATTAGCGGAAAGAGTCTGCTGAGAATCTCTCTGGCTTCTTTGCTTCCAGAGTGGACAATCCTGAAGGGAACCGTCTCCGTGGGTCTTTCTGCATTTTCAAGACAGGTGGCAGGCAGCCTTCTCGCTGTGGTTCTCAACAATTCGCTTGTATTTTACGGCGGGGATATTGCCGTTGCGGTGTATGGAGTAATCAACAGACTTCTAATGGTTTTCATAATGCCTATGTTCGGCGTCAATCAGGGATTTCTTCCAATTGTCGGATACAACTACGGCGCCAAAAAAATGAGGCGAGCAAGAGAGTCTGTCAAACTGGCCTCCGCAGTTACCACGTTGATCGCCCTTTTCTCGGCAATCATAATGTTCTTCTTTGCAAGACAACTCATATCGATTTTCACTGATGAAATCGAGCTTATTGAACCCACAATTTCTGCTCTCAGGATTGTTATCCTTGCCATCCCGACCATTGGCATCCAGGTTATTGCTTCTGGAATGTTCCAGGCTCTTGGCAAGGCCATACCCGCACTTTTCTTATCCCTCCTTAGACAGATAATAATTCTGATACCACTGATTCTAGTGATTCCGCGCTTTCTAGGGATTAATGGCATCTGGATATCCTTTCCACTTGCCGATTTGATCGCTTTCGCAATATCGCTGGTTTTCTACCTTAGAGAACTGAAGATATTCCGTTCAAGTGAGCTCAGTGCTGAGGCAGGCACAACGGACGTCGCGTGATCCAGCCTTCGATAGAGAAGAGTACATTGGCCGCTGGATATATCGCATTTCGCGCAGTGCAAATGTCTATTTCAGCAGGGAAATGCAGAAATTTTGACTGGGAAATGGTCATTTCTTCTTTGTGAGAGTGCTGATGTCCAGGACGGAATAAGCCAGAATGAGCTCAGCGAAATCCTCGGTGTCGATAAGGGAATTACTCCTGTAGCCATGAAGAAACTTACCGAAGCAGGCTATATAAAGAGGAAAACCGACCCATCAGACAGCCGGAGTTACAGGCTGTTTCTCACAGAAAGCGGCATAAGAATTGGTCAAGAGCTAGGAAGGCTTGGAAGAGATCATGAAACAATGCTAACAGAAGGTTTCTCCAACGGCGAAAGAGATTGCCTGTTTTCTCTTCTTCAGAAAGCCGCTCAAAATGCCAGAAGAGTCAATGATTGACAATGACGTTTCTTGGTTAACATCTTATGGCCCATTACAAACAACCGGTCCCTGCGCAAGGCAGACACCGGTTTAGTAGTTTGGATCGCGGACTTATCCGAGACTTCAATAAAGCGTTTTCAAGAATCCAACTATCTCTTCTGATGCAGCATAATCCTCCGGAGTCATTCCTGCGTTGTCCTTTGTATCCGGCACCAAACCGAATCCGCTCAGGATCGTAAGCATTTCGATCGCGTCCCATTTGTCCTCGACAGCGTAGTGTGAGGGCGTTTTCCCGCTGTGATCCTGATGATTGACATTCGCTCCTCTCTCACCGAGGTAAGAAATCGCTTCCATGTTGTAGTCTTTAACAGCATAGAAGATAGGCGTTCTGCCTTCGTTATCTTCGGCCTCAATGTCAGCTCCGCTTTCGAGCAAGTAATCGACGACTTCCGTCTTTCCCCTGCGGCCGACAGCGGAATGAATTGGAAGGATTCCCTCATCTGTCTCGATCGAAACATCCGCGCCTCTTTCTAAGAGGTACTTGACAATATCTAGCTTTCCATAAGCGGCTGCGATATGAAGCGGTGAGATACCGCTTTCTACTTCATTGTTATTGATACTGACACCCGCAGAAAGCAAGCTCTCAATAGTTTCTTTGTCTTCTTGGTAGACAGCGAGATGCAAGTGTAGGGGCAGGTGATTATTGTTATCTCTTGCCAGGACGTCGGCTCCAAGCGAAATAAGGAGCTTGACATTTCTCAAGGACTCGTTCTCTGAAGCGATATGCAGAGGAGTTTTCCCTTCATAGTTCCTTGAATCAACTTCGATTCCAAGCTCAACAAACATCTCGATGTTCTTGGTAGATCCCTTACCTGCAGCGCGATGAAGTAGGGTATTACCTGAATCATCTACTCCAGAATAGTCGGCGCCAAATTCGATCAGCATTTTCGAAATATCATTATTGGACTTCGATACGGCCAGTTGAAGCGGCGTATAGTATTCATTGCCGATAGACACATCTGCCCCATGTTCTAGAAGCGCTTCTATGCCCTCAATTGGGAGGCCTTCCGATATAGCTAGATAGAGAGGAGTTCTTCCGTCCTTGGCCGGTCGATTTGGATCGGCTCCGTTTTCAAGCAGGAAGACTACGGTATTTGTCCCCTTCGAAAATATCGCAGCAATCAAAGGTGAGCGGAAAGCATATTCAACTCTCTCCAGATCGGCTCCCTTCTCCACAAGATACTTAACGACTTCCAGAGTAGCATCGTTCTTGGAGTTGTCACAGGCAAGGATCAAAGGTGTATAGCCTTCATAAAACATCGAACTGGCCGGATGAGCGTTTATGTCCGCCCCTCTTTCAAGGAGCATCTTCACGACATCGAGGAGACCCTTTCTCGCAGCGTAATGAAGAGCTGTATAGCCATTGTCGTCAACAGTTGAAATGTCTGCCCCAGATTCAATAAGGTAGGTTGCTATTTCCGAGTGGCCGTAATCCGCTGCGACCATCAAGGGTGTTTTGTTTGCATAGCCACGCTCGTTAATATTACCACCGCTGTTGACAGCTTCCTTTACCCCTTGCAGGTCACCGTTGGACGCACTATTGTAAACGCTAGAAAAAGAGACTACCGATAACAGCAGTACTGATAGAAGCACTAACAAGAGTCTTTTCATACTTAGATCCTCCTTCCGCGAAGTGAACGATCACTAGTAATTTGAAATAGCTGCTAATCATGTGAATAGCAGTATCTACCTGAGAAAATAGCCTTCCCTGTCGAGATTCACACAAGAGTGATTTGGAATCTCGGATCCGGTCGAACTTACCGATTCAGAAGCAAAACGCTTTTGTCTTGTGAGTCAATCTCATGCGTCATGCATTCTCTAGAGAACTGTGGACTATTCAGTATTCTTGATTCCGAATCACGCAAGAGCATGATCGACGGCCGCCCGGGCGTGAATGGCCGTAGTATCGAAAACGGCAATGTCAGCGTCTGATTCTTTGATCAGCAGAGGTATCTCAGTGCAACCAAGGATAACTCCCTCGGCTCCATTGAACTGAAGACCCTTAATCACTGCCTTATAGACTGACTTTGATTCCTCCCTGAAGATTCCTTTGCAGAGCTCCTCGAAGATAATCATATCTACTACTACCATTTCTTCAGCTGAAGGAACGATAACATTTATGCCAAATCCCGCCAAAGTATCCTTGTAGTAAGCCCTCTCCATAGTGAATCTTGTGCCGAGGAGTCCAACGGTTTCAAGTCCCCTTCTCTCGATCTCCTCTCCGACTGCCTTACCGATTTCTAGGACTTCAAGCCCTGATGCTCCTTCGATTTCTCTGGCCAAAAGATGCATTGTGTTGGTACATATGATAAGAAAGTCTGCACCCGCTCTCTTCAGATCAATGGCTGCGGCAGTCAAGACCCTCTCTATACCCTTCCAGTCATTACTCTTTAGCATCTCCGAAACGGGGCCGAAATCAACTGAAGCCAAGGTGCATTCTGCGGAATGCAATCCCCCAAGCCTGTTCTTGACCATTTCATTTAGCAATCTGTAGTACTCCAGTGATGATTCCCAGCTCATCCCACCCAAAAGGCCAATACGCTTCATGTCGTTGCTCCAAAAACATCGTCCAGCCAATCAAGAAGCACTGAATTGGACAAAGGAAGATTAGTAACTTGACAATGGGAATCTGCGCCTTCCTGCTTCTTGAATATTCTCATTGTTGACTTTCCCGAAACGTTATCTGAGGCTTCCCTTGCCTGGATGAGCGCCTCTTCTCCTTCTCCCTCTCCCACCATGGCAAGGAATGGAACCTGAATACTCTTTATAGCGTTGCCTACAACGAAATCCCTCATTCTTTTGAAAGCCTTGGACATGGAGACCTCGCCGAACCTGAGCATTATGTTGACGAGCTGGAGCTTTTGAGCCTTAGACAAATACTCCGAGGGCACAAGGTCGACCGTTTCCAGTGTAATATCTTCAGGAGAATTGATAGCTTCTCCGGCAAATGCAGATAGGTACTTGTAGATATCGGTAACAGGTGAATTGGAAATCAGGGCTTTTATTCTGGAATCGTGAGCAGCGGCCCTAAGTGAGAAATAACCTCCGAGACTAATGCCATACAGCGCGAGTCTTGATGGATCGACATCCTCCTTCGACAAAGCATAGTCGACAACTTTGGAAATCGGAACTTCGTAGTCAGGACGCAACGGAGTCTCGGGCGAAAACCTTCTCATTCCTACCTGACCGGGGCCATCGAAGAGAACAACCGCGTAACCCCTCTGCAAAGCGGCCGAGCCTGCCTGGAAATACATCTCTTCCGATGTCCCGTCAAAACCACTCATCATAATTATCGTCTTCTTCGTGCCGCCGGTCGTTGGAGCAATCCAGTACGCCGGAATGAAATCCTCACCGTAGGGTATTCTCTCAGCTTCGAACTGAATATCAGTGGTTCTGAAAGCATATACAAAGCAATCTCTGCTTTCCATACCGATGTACCTTGTCTTAGAGTCTCGAGGATCTCCGAAGTACTCTGCTGCTCTGAAGTAACTTGCTGCTCTCAGAAACTCCTGTCTAGCAGTCTCGCTATTGCCCTTCTGCAAAACCTTCAGAGCGTGGTTCTTCAACCTTGTTGCCAGGTCCTTGAATGACTTCACCCAAGTTGATGGGTCTTCACAATCTATATGCGGTACAAGCGAAAGAATCTCTCCTACGGTGCCTCCTTCGTACGATACTGCACCAAGAGACCTGTAGAGCTGGAAATCAAATTCAATATCTTGAAGAATCCGCACGTCTAATGAGCCTCTTGAAACTCCTCTAGAAGCGTCGGCCATATTGCACCTCCCTAAACTGCTTTTCTTAGACAATACTATCAGAAAGCTTGCCTATCACGAAGCTAATCGGTATCAAGAAGACAATAATGCAGTTTGAATCTGTTATTATAAGAATTGGAGGTGGTTACGTGAAAAAGGTGATGATGATTCTAATACTGCTATTAGCCGTGTTCGGATTTTCATGGTCGGGGCACGATGCTCTAACGTATTTGATTGTATCCCAGTATGAGGAGGTTTTTGACAAGTACGTTGAGATAACCCCGTACACATACGCCGATGTTGACACTCGTGAATACAATCCGGCCATAGAGGGTTTCTACGATTATCTCGGCGAGAGCTATCTGCCGGAAGAAGATCTCGACCTATACAGCGCAGTCTTCCCAAACCCCAGACCTGTTGACAATTTGGCACCCCTGTGGCAGATCCTTTCGGTCTATTCTTACGAGCCCGATCTAGGCATGGATAAGGGGCTCGAACTAAAGGGAATAGAGACGCTCCTCGGAGACAGCCAGGGATTAAGACACATGGAATACAGAATGCTCTTCTTCGTTAGAGTCGGAGAAGTGACTGACGTCGTTCAGTACTTCAGCGATCTGGCCGAGATCGCTTATTCCAGAGGAGACCATTATTGGGCATACCGCTTCATGGGTAGAGCAATGCACTATCTTGAAGATGTCGGCCAGCCTTTTCATACATTCCCCGCGCCGTTTTTCGAACTGCTGAAGCTTCCTTTCAACATGGACAAGTGGCTCGCCATCTTTGCGAATTATCACTTCGCATACGACTTCTACGGTGGTTATTTGATTTGGGGACAATACGAGCCCCTGCTAATGGCGCTCGAAGAGGTTCCTGCCAGAATCGTCAAGAATCCGAAGCAGGCCGCGGTAGATTTGCGGAAGTACTCCAGAGAGAAACTCAATCCAGTATACTATGAACTCAAACATGTTATGGGAAATGAACTTGAGAAACCTCAGGCAGTCTGGCTAGGCAAAGAGTATTTCGATGATCTTCACGAAGCAGGCAAGACATCGAAATTAGACAACCTCTCCGTTGAGATTCTCAGAGAGACTGCTTCTTATGTAAAGGGATACATAAACTATATGCTGAACAGATTCGCGGCAATAGACTCCGAATCATGATCAGGTAGCTGCCTTACGAAAAATGGCGATGGACATGCCAGATATGTCTGTCGCCATTTTTCTTATTGGCCATTTGAACAACCACCATTGATTTACGTATCTTGCTTAGTCATTTCTTCGATTGAGAAGCTATCTCATAGTACTTCATCAACTTCTCTATTACCCTCTGGTTGAAGCTGCCAGGCGAGTACTCTCCGCTCTTCCCGAGCTTTCCCGACTTCATGCCCGTCAGTACCTCAATGGCCTCGTCCACGGTCTCAACGGTCCATATGTTGAATCTCCCTTCCTTAATGGCATTAATTATTTCGTCAGGGAGAACAACATTGTCAGAGTTCGCCTGAGGCACGACCACTCCCTGTTGACCGGTAAACCCCTTTATCTTGCAGAGATCATAGAAGCCCTGAATCTTGTACTGAACTCCGCCTACGGGTTGGACTCTTCCGCTTTGATTGATCGAGCCCGTAACTGCTATTGACTGCTTAATCGGTACATCGGCAATTGCAGACAGGAAAGCGACTGTCTCCGCCACGGAAGCGCTATCCCCTTCAACTGTCGAATAGACCTGCTCAAAACTTATCGAACCGTTCAGACTCAGCGGGAATTGCTGCGCATATCTCGAACTCATGTATCCCTGAATAGTCAGGCTGGCTTTGTTGTGGATGCTTCCACTTAGTTCCGATTCTTTCTGTATGTCAACTATACCGCTGTTGCCCGGACCGGCTTTGGCAGTTATTTTCACCGGTATTCCAAAAGAGAGATCCTCTGTCTGGACTACTGTCAAACCGTTTATCTCACCAACAAGCTCACCATCTGTCTGAACCATCAATGTCGAGTTCTTGAACATTTCCTTTATCTTGTCCTGATAGAGGGAGACCCTTGTATGCATCTCTTCCCAAGCGGTCGATACATCCTCAGCCTCTATCATATCGTGCTTCTTCATATCCGCCATGGCCGAGCTCTCCAGGAGGAGCTGTTCAAGGGTACCAAACTGAGTCGAGACTTTCTTCCTGCTTCCCGAAAGGAATATCGCTCTCTTTATCACTTCTTTGATTCCGTCCCTTTCAAGCGGCTTCAAAGTATTCTCCCTCACAATATTGCAGGTTAGCCCACAGAGCTTGCCAATCGTGTCCTTCTCCAACGCCATTTCCCAATCAAACTCGGCTTTAATCTTGAAGAGCTTCTTGAAATCCGTATCGAGCGTACTTAACATGCTGTATATCCACGGCTCGCCTATCATGATTATCTTTATATCCAGCGGAATTGGCTCAGGCTTCAGACTAACAGTCGATAAGAGACCGATCTTGTGTTCTAGATTCTCAATTCCTTCGAGACCGGAAAAGAGTACCTGCTTCAGAGTCTGCCAGACGTAGGGTTCGCTCAGTACGCTCTTGGCATCAAGGACAAGATACCCGCCGTTCGAGTTATGTATTGCGCCTGGCCTTATCATGGTGTGGTCGGTATCAAGCATTCCCATCTTTGCTACATACTCTATTCTTCCGAAAAGGGAGGAGTAATTGGGGTTTGTTACCTCCACAACGGGTTTCCCCTCTATTCCCGAGTTGTCGACAAACAGATTGACCGCATATCTCTTGCCGAAGAAAGCTTTGGAGTCGATCTCCTGGCTGAAGAATACTCCCAGATTGTCAAGCAAGTCTTCCTTCATGCTCTCTATAAAATCAACGACCTCTTTGTTCTTGCTAAACTTGTCTTTCATCTCCTTTATGTGACCTTCAACTGCGAAAGAAGCCACGTTTCGATTCAATTCCTTGTACTTCTCACCATACTCCTTTTCCATCTTGCTCAATCTAAGAAGATACGAGTTGACTAATTCACGGACTTCCTCGCCTTTCTTGGTAAGCTGCTTCTGGTATTCCTCCGGTAAGGCTTCGTACACTTCCTGGGTAAGCGGTTTACCGTTCCAGAGAGGAATCGTTGCAACTCCTGTCTGGTTTATTTGAACAGTGAAATCCTTTTCTTTCGCCTTTTCTAACAATTCCTTCAGCATACTTGAACGCTTTTCCGATTGCTCATTCTGGATCGAAGTTACCTTCTGCTGGTAGTCCTCACTCTGAAAGCTCTCGCTGATCGAGTTGATAGCTATCTCAACAAACTCGTTCATCTCTTTCTGAAATACCTTCCCAGCGCCCGCTTCAAGTGGAATTGAATTTGGCGACCTTTGTTCATCAAAGTTGTAGACATATATCCAGTCGCCCGGAGTCTTTGTTCCTTCGACCTTCTTCTTCAGATAACGACTGACAAATGTCCTTCTTCCGGTGTTGTTACTGCCGGAAACAAAAACATTGTATCCCTTTGCGTTTATATGAAGCCCTGTCTCCAAAGCTCTTATGGCTCTCTCCTGTCCGATGAACTCCTCTAGTTCACTTAAACATTCAGTTGACTTTACATTCTTCGGCAGTGGAATTTTCAAATCTATCTCCTTCCAGCCAATTCTTTTCATTCATCTACCTCCTTCTTCTGATCGATTATAACAAATTGGACTCTTTGAGAGCCCATCTGAGACACTGAAAGTCACGAAAAATGATTCATAAAGATAGACCAGCTTGTCTTCAGGAACAGGTGAGTCTGAAGCTCTTACTGACAACAATTCCCTTCTCTGGAATCTCTTCAAGAACTGCCAGATTGTCAATTACAAACTCATGATGGAAGTCCCTGAATGCAAGTCTCTCCATCACAGGACCTATGTTGCTTCGATTAATATCATCTCCATAGGCAAGTGTTATATGAGGAATCCAGCGAGTCTCGCTGTAAACGGCTGCTTTGCTGTCTACCGCTTCACAAAGGACTTTACATAGCGATTTATGAAGAGAAGCCAAACTAGGACTTTTAGCTACTCCAATGAAAATAACCGGTCTCTCACCAGTGAAAATACCAAGATATTCTGTCTTTGCCGGGAAGGCACCCATAACGGCCGCAATCTCTTCAAGCATGGAATCTGAAGTGACAGTCGTCTCTTCGAAAATGCAATAGCTAATGTGTGGAAATGGATTGAGCATAACCGAACGTAATCCGAAGTCTGTTTTCAATTCATCCCACAGCTCTCTGACAAACCGATTCAGATCGTCTGGAAGAAGAGAAACGAGAGCTTTCAGAACGCCACCTCCAATCTGAATATAAGTGAATTATATCAGTCAGAGGCTTTTGCCCTATCAGAAAACTTCTTACTTCTAGATGCGATCTCTGGCAGAAGTATTAGAGTAAGAACCATTCCCACAACAAGTCCGCTAACCATCAACTTCGCCACATCAACGTACAACAAGAGAGGTGAAAGCAGAAGAACTGAAAAGCCAGCAACAAGACTGAGCCCGTTTGCAAGAATTGCATTTGCGGTCTGTTGATATGCCCTACGTGAATCGCCGAACCTCCTGAACCAGATAGTGAAGTGAATCGAATAATCGATTACCAGTCCCATCAACATTCCCGAAATGAGCGCTGTAGAAATGCTCAACGGGATCCTGAAAAGCGCCATAAAAGCGAAGTTGAAAAGAGTTGTAAGGAGAATAGGTATCGTGGCGATGATTGTCGACTTCAAACTTTTGAATATCGTGAATAGGAGGAGCATGATAAGCCCAAACGATACTATCAAGCTCTGAATCTGATTGTTAACAACAGAGGAGTTCACGCTCTTCCATATAAGCGTAGTTCCAGCCAGATTGAACCTGAAATTGTCATCCAGTTCCGGATAGCTCATTATTAGTTCTTCGACGGCCAACTTCAGTTTTTCGGCGCTTCGACTGTCGCTCTCCGGAGAGAACAGATTGAATCGTATAGCATTGTCGCTCACAAGAAGTGTTGTAGAGTCACCGAAAACATCACTTGAGTTCAGTGCTCTCACCATAAGCGTCAACGGAACACCCGTCTCTCTTGACAGATCGAGTAGACTCATGACCTTCGAAACTCCATCAAGTCTCTTTAGCTCCGCTTCGAACGCTTCCAAACTCTCTACATGATCTGTCGTTAATGCAATGCTATCCCCTTCTTTTGGTGTAACCATCAGCGAATAATTTGTCAGCCAACCGAAAGCCTCTTTCATGGTGTTTGCGCTTCTTCTAATCTCCGAATTCTCTTTGAAGAAATTATACTGGTCAATAGTCATTGGAATTGTCATGATCAGAAAAGGAGAGGCGATACTGCCCACTATAACGGCCCAGACAACTACCTTTTTCGCAAGACGATTTACGTCTCTTGGAGGTGATGCACGTTGCGGATTCACAGTTTCTCTTGAAGGCACAAGTCCCGGGAGCACGACAATTGTGAAAACCGCAGAGAGGAAGATTCCTGAACAGACGAATATACCCATCTCCTGAAAGGCCTTCAAGTCGAGCAGAATGTATGAAGAAAAGCCTGCCATCGTTGTCAAAGCAGATAAAAGAACAGGAACTCTCTCCTCGTGAACTGTCCGACTGACGGCATTCTTAAGATGAATGTTTTCTTCAAACCTTGAGAGGAAATGCATCCCGTATGCACTTCCAATAATGACGATAAATGAAGGGATCATAACGGTCAAACTGTTGATCGAAAGCTTCATTATACCCATTACTCCAACTATCGCCATTACGGAGGCTAGAGGAGGAACCAGTGTAAGCAAAGCAAGCGAGACCTTTCTGAACTTGATTACGTAGACCATGAGAATTGCAAGTAGAATGAAAGGTGGATACTTGAAGGTAAGATCGATTATTGATCTGAATGTCTCTGTGTTGGCAACGCTCTCTCCAATTAGTCTATAGCCCTTTACATCGAGAGAATCGAGTTTCGATCGAAGTTCAGGGACAAGTGTGTCGCTGCTCAACTCATTTCCGTCTGCGATTGTAATCAGTATGCCGTAATAGCTGCCGTCAGAAGATATCAGCAGGTTACTGTATATCGGATCTGTCAGCAGATCTTCATTCAGCACCAATTTCCCATCTTCCAAGTACACGTAGTCCTCAGTTGGAATTCTCAAAGTGAAAAGATTGAACCTTCCCAGCTTCATCGCTTCAGTGGCTGACAACACCGAGTTGACCCAGTCAAGAGACTTTATCTCATCTGATATTCTTTTCAGAAGCTCGAGTGGAGTTTCCGATGCATTAAGAATCACCATGATCGATCCAGTGTCTCCAAAAACCTCCGCGATTCGGTTGAACGCTGCCAGTTCAGGATCATCATGGCTCAGAAATGCTGCGGGCGAGGGATCGAAGCTGAGACCGTTGATTCCCGACAATAGAATTATTACTACGGCAGCTAATAATGCGAAGGAGACAGCTTTTCTCATATGCCCACCTCATAAACTTAGCCAATTATATCATCCGGCAACAGGATTGCCTGCGCTGTATAGGAATCATCTGCCAGATCAACAGAATTTCTTGACATTTTGTGAAATGTATCGGGTCTTGTCGTAGAATAGGTTCGGGTCATACACGAAGATCGTCCTGAAGCAATACCGTCTGGAGGGATGCTAGATGATTGACTGTAAAAAACTTACGAAAGCATTCGATAAGAGCCCCGTAGTAGACGAGATAGATCTGCTGGTGAACTCTGGCGAGATATATGGCTTTCTGGGACCAAACGGAGCTGGAAAGACAACAACGATTAGAATGCTTACCGGTACGCTTAGACCTACTTCTGGAGAGATAAAAATCCTCGGCATGAACTACTCGAATAATGAGCTTCAGATAAAGAGCAAGATCGGTGTTGTCCCTGAAGAACCAAGAATCTATTCCTACTTTACAGGAGCGGAGTTCCTTGAGTTCATTATGGATGTCTTTCCCGATAAGAGACAAGAAGCGAAGAAGAGAGTCGGCGAACTATGTGAAGCGTTTGGAATAGATTATCTGGGGAAGATGATATCTGAGATGTCTCACGGTATGAAACAGAAGATAATGGTTATCTCTGTTCTGATGAGGAGACCAGAAGTCATCTTTTTGGATGAGCCGACCGTAGGTCTCGATGCAAGAAGCGCGAAGATACTTAAGATGCTTCTTGAGAAGTATAAGGGCGAAGGCTCTACCATTTTCATGACCACACACGTGCTGGAGATAGCGGAAAAGATGTGCGACCGTATAGGCATAATCAACAAGGGGAAGCTTATTTCCGAGGGCACGATGGATGAGCTAAGAAAGAGAGCAGGAGCCGACAACAAAGAGACTCTAGAGAACCTCTTCCTGCAGCTTACTGGCGAGAACGAAGACATCCAGGAAATTGTAGGCGCATTGTGAGGTGTCTATTTGAACGACCTTAAGCTGTTCCTTAAGTACAAGCTCTTCATGTTTCCGGGCAAGAAAGGCACAAGAGGAGGCCTTTCGGGCCAGCTATTCGTCTTTGCAGTATTCACAATCATGATCGGAATGTTTCTCTGGAACGTGTATGGTGCGACTTCTGGAGTAGCCGTTGAAGGCGTCTCCCTTGGCAAGGTCATGGCCGGATTCTTTCTGACAATCTCAGGGCTGTTCTTTCTAATCTCGTTTTCGGCCACATCGTCTTATCTCTTCATGAGAAACGATGAGATAGACATGCTTCTCGTTCTTCCGGTAAAGAGAGTGAGTATCATAGTCTATCAGATTATTATCTCGACCCTATATCAGGGGCTCACTCTGTCCGTCTTTCTGGGAATCGCTCTTCCATACCATCTCAGGATCGATCCCAATCCATGGATCGGAATCCCTTCACTTGTTCTCGTGGTAATAAACACCGTACTTCTGGCTTCCATCGTTTCTGTAGCTCTTGGGAAATTCATGTCCAGGGCAGTCGCAAGAAAAGTAATGTTCATCGTTCAAATTGCGGCAGCTTTCATGTTCTTCATAATAGTTCAGTTAGTTCCACAGAGCACGGATAACATACCGCTTTATCTGCAGAAGCTGGCAAGCGCTTGGGAGGTTTTTTCAAACCCTATGAATATCTTCACCTGGAGTGTTAAGTCTTCGGAAAGCCCTCTGTACCTCCTAGTTGGAGTAGCAGCAATTCCTTTGCTGGGATATGTTTTTTTCAGGGTTGCCTCATCTATCAAATTCGAACCGGTATCATATTCCAAGAACAAGCAGAAGACCGTGACCTTCAATGACAGGCGGGGATGGGTTTTGCTCAGAAGAGAACTAAAGATATATAGACGCTATGAACAGCTAATATACTATCTTTTCTATCCCGTTGTCTTTGGACTTGTTTTTGGACTTATATCAGAAGAAGTAGTAACATCGATCTTCACTATGGTACTTATTAGTACCATCTTCACCACTATACAATCCGCCTTTTTGATGGGCAGAGAGTATCCCTTTATTGAGACTACAAAGATATTGCCTCTTTCTCTGGGAAGGATGATAGCCATAAAAACCACTCTACCTGTTCTGTTGGGGACAGTTCTCTTTGTGGGCGTTCTAGGCGTAAGCATCTTGATCAAGAGAGGTTCTTTCGGTTATCTTATGGTTGTTCCGGCTGTCTTTGTGCTTTATGTGACATCCTCTCTGCTCGGTATAAGAGGTGTTCTTTCGTCACCTCCCGATCAAATGGATAATCCGAATGCATTCATGAGAACGAAATTCGTTCTTCTGAACCAATTGATCTGCATGGGATTGAGTTTTGGGGCAATAATGCCTATCACGTTGATTCTGAAAGGCGCAGTTGACGGCACCGGCACAGCTTGGCTCCTTCTAATATCACTATCATCGTTGGCAGTAGCGCTTCTTATATCTCTTCTGAGCTACAAAAAAATCTCACAAATAATCAAGAGCATCTAGAAAGACTCTATCTCTATCATTTCCCTAAACTTAATCACCAGTTCGGGGTCAAATTGAGTACCGGAACATCTCTTTATTTCGTCAATTGCTTCCTGCCTGTTCCTGGCTTTGCTGTATGGTCTGTCATTTGTCATTGCATCAAAGGCATCTACAATAGAAAGAATTCTGCATTCAACGGGGATCTTATCGCCCTTGATACCCAGAGGATAGCCCTCACCATCCCATCTTTCATGATGCCTGAGAATTAGATCTGCGACTGAAGAGAGGTCTGGAGATGACACGGCGATCCTGTATCCCTTTTCTGGGTGAAGTCTCATCACTTTCCATTCATCATCATCTAGTGGGCCTGGTTTGAATAGTATTCTATCTGGAATTCCAACCTTTCCTAGATCGTGAACCTGAGCAAAAAGCGCTAGGTCGCTGAGTTGCCGAGAACTCAGTCCTGCTCTTCTTCCCAGTTCTAGGCACATCCTCTGCAGTCTCTTCGCATGACCGCCAGAGATTTGATCCTTTTCGGCAAGAGTAACTAGCAGCGTGTTCACCATCTGGCTTCTGACGCTGGAGCTCCTGTAAAGTTTGTCACGATACATCAGGTCATCTGCATGCCTCAGAGTCTCGACAAGAGATTGTTCCTGTCCCTTACTGGTAGCGATTCCCATGGAAACACTCAGAGGAGGTCCGATGTGATCTCTGTTGAATTTACCGACAATCTCCCTGACTCTCGACGCGATCTTCTCGGTAGTAGCTTCATCCGTTCGTATGAGAATAACTGCAAATTCGTCTCCACCAAACCTTGCAATAACATCATTCTTTCTGAAACAGGATCTCAGAATTCTCGAAAACTCCAAAAGTATCTGATCTCCTCTTGCATGGCCCATCGTATCGTTAATTAGCTTCAGACCGTCGACATCGGCCGAAACGATTGAAATAGGATAGAATCTCGATCCTTCCAACCTGATGAGTTCTTCCTCGAAATAGAACCTGTTGTACAAATCAGTAAGCCCGTCATGAAGAGACATGTAATTCATACGCTTCTCGGTCTCGATTCTCACGATCGCTTCGCGGACGTGAGACATAAGAAGTTCAGTCAGTCTTAGCTCCTGTTGGCCAAACTTCGACCTATTCGCGGACATCGCCTGAAAGACTCCAACATCTCCAATCGGAACGCTTAGGCCAGCACGGTAGATGTCGTTTGATTTGAGAGTGCCGGGGAACTCCTGGATATCATCGATTATGTAAGGCTTCTTCTCTCTGAAAGTCTTCCCGACAATTCCAACATCTTTCGGCATTACAATTGGGTCTCGCGGATTTAGGTTGGAAGATGCCTTGATTACTAGATTATCCTCTTCGTTGACACAGATGAAGCATATATCAAATTCAAGGATCTCATTAGCTGCTTCAATCACAGAGTCATATACATCCTGGAGGGTTCCGCATCTTTCCAGATTGAGAGCTGCATCGTGAAGCCGTTCTATTCTGAACCTATCTCTCTCAAGAATCTCCAGATTTCTCATGCGTTCAGATATATCTCGGGCAAAAGTAAATTCGTATTCGCTTTCATCGTACCTGAAATAATTCCTGTTAATCTCGACGGGAAAGACAGAGCCGTCCTTTCTCACATGATAGGCTTCAAATGTATCCCTTCCTTTCGACTTAAGCCTTTCCCAGCTTACTCTTCTATCCATTGCCTCCATCGATTTATCGAGATCATTTACCTTCAGTCCGGAAATCTCATCCTTTGTGTATCCAAGATTCTTACAGGCTGCGCTGTTTGCATACAGTATCGTGCCGTCAGGTGCAATCCAGTAGGCCTCATCGTTCGAGTTATCCAGCCCAAATTGGATGAGCTTGATCTTGCTAAGAGCCTTTCTTTCCTCTGTGACATCGTTTGCAGAACAAACCACGGATTTAATATTTCCGAACTCGTCGATATCCGGCGTCTTCGTAATCTCCAGGATTCTTAGCTCTCCAATCGAGTTCTCTGAATTCTGCTCAAAAGCAAGTTTCTCTTTTCGAGCGAAAACTTCCTTGTTGCTCTCAACACATTCTATTGCCTCATGTTCCGTGAGAATCTCAAAGACATTCTTCCCATCAATTTCCTCCGGGTGCCTGCCAAAAAACTTTGCAAACGACTCATTGACGATTCCGAAAGTCTCCTGATCTCTGAAGCACCAGATCAGTGTCGGAATCTTTTCCAGAAGCAGAGACATTTCTCTGTTCCTTCTGAAAAGAAACTTCTTGCCAGCCATTCGCTGTATAGTAGCGGTGAAGGCGAATGTCAGAAGAAAGACGAAAGCGATTGCGGCATAGTTAGCCGGTAGCCATCTGCGCTCAAGAGAAACTGAGACTCCTGCTAATAGCAGACTCCCCTTCTCGCTGTTCAAGCTGTATCCTTCTGTTGTAAGCAGACTCAGAATTCCCTCGAGATCTAGCTTCAGAATGACATACCCATCCTTTGAGCTCTCTGAACCAGCGTTGTTGGTGAAGGCAGAAATTGCAAAAAGATCGTTGCCCACTGAGAAGATCTCCGAGTAGTCTCCTCCTTCAACAGTAGGCGTGACGGCAATTTCAAACTTCTCACCAGCAGACGCAAAAACCTCATCATTATAAAAAACAGCAACACCTTTGATATGCATATTACTGGCCAGCATCCCCATTAGGTAGTGATTGGTGAAATCGTTGTCATTCAGCATAACAGCTTCATAAAACGAATCACGATGAAAGTGGCCGATTAATGTGGTCTTTGCAGTGTTTTCCGCGATCATTCTTGCTGAGTTGGCAATTTGACTTTCAACTTCAGAATACCTGACTTCTGTCACCGCAAAACCTATAACGGCCCAGAAAAGCGTTGCTACTGAAGCAAGAGAGACAGCTATAAGCCAATTCTTCATAAATACTCCTGTATGAGAAACGACTGGTTTTGTCAAGTCTATCATTTTTGCCTTCACGATACCCAGAAAGCACTACTCAGTGACGGGCTCTTGACCGCTAAAGGATTCTTCAAGATCAGAGTTTTGAAGACTGATCGTTTGAGCAATGCCATTTTCTTAAGAATCAATCATTTGCATTAAAATTATAGTGAAGATTGCGAGATTTATAATGTGGAATCTCCATAGTTGTTTCCACAATACTGGTTGCGGTTGGTGTGTGCCAAGAAGGCGAAGAAGGAAACTTCAAGCCATGCTTAATCGAAGATGAGGGAGGGCCCCTCGAAGCCGCCATGCAGGTGGAGGCTTCAAACCACCGTAAGCTGCTGTGGTAAAGAGCCATGGTAGTGAACGTTACGGGAAAAGGCGGGACAGTGATCCCGTCAGGTGAGTACCAGAGGAGACGAATACAAGTGAACCACCGTGAACGTGTCGTAAGGACCTTTAGTGTCATCTAAACCGGGAGGACCAACTATCCCGGGATAAGTCTGGAGGAAACCTGCTTACTGTCCAGATGGTGACCGGCATACAGGTGGCGTGACCCTG